>CACHLP010000001.1 GCA_902580665.1 uncultured Pelagibacteraceae bacterium
GTTTGAGAAATCACTTGCACATCCCGCTGATAAAGCTGAACTGCTGTCATGGATCCCTGTTCCTAAACCACAGGCATAGAATGCATCAGGCGAGGAATTTGGCAGAGCAGCTAGTGCTGAACTCAATGCAACAGAGCCACTAATGTCACCACTAATGATATCCATAATATTGCGACCGCCGATTAAAAGATTAGTCCCACTTTTAATGTTTAAATCGATTTGGTTACCTGCTGAATTGGTTGCATACAATTGTTGTATGCCACCAGACTCAATAGTTACTAAAGAATTTTCACCGATATGAATACTTCCATCTGCCTTTGACTCAACTAACGAATCACCATCACTATCTGCTAATATGTTTGTCTTGATTTTAGTTACTACATCACCAGTATTGTTTGTAGTATTCTCAATAATATCACTCACAGGTGTTATTGCCGGGAAAAGAAAAGTGTAATCAGCTACATATGTAGCAGGAACATCCATTGTAAGAGTGTCTGTAGCAGGATCATAGGTAACATAAGTCTTATCTCCACTGTCATGTAGATAAAGAATTCCAGTTAATTGATCAGTATATGATTGACTTGCATTCCAGCCCCCAGAGTTAAATCGAAATGTCTTCTTTAGAGTCGCAGTTCCGTCATAATGGACCTTGTGAATATGATTCATACCATTTTTATAGCTAACGCCCCATTGTTCAGCGAAAGAAAAGGAAATACTGCATAAAAATATAAATATAGTTAAAATTAATTTCTTCATAAAATCCTCCTTTTGATTTTTAATTTACGATAGCAGTTTTATTAAAAAAAAAGTTATTAATTTTTGACGTGAATATGTCGTACTTATTTTCTAAAACTATGTATTTATAGAATAAAATTTGTTACGAACCCTCGATTAAGGGTTAATACGCTTCGCTCATAACGGAGTTGTCCCAGGTTCGAGTCCTAGTGGGCCCACCAAATAATTCAATAACTTAGGTCATGTATTCCCGACTTTTATCTTTCGAAACGAGATCAGATCGTTATCTGATCGTCATTAGAAAGGAAAAAACTAATTCATTGCCAACATATTTAAGGCTTTAAGCTGAGTATTTATTTCAGCAATTTGTGCCTTCAATAAATCGTTTTCTTGACGAATTGCATCATTCTCTTCCTTTAGCTGAGTATTAATATCTGCAATTTGAGCTTTCAATAAATCGTTTTCTTCACGTATTGTATCGTTCTCTTCCTTTAGCTGGGCTTTTAATGTTCTATTTTCTTGCATTACAATATCAATCTTATTTTCCAACATATAATTTTGTTTATCAGCTACACTAGTTGGCTTAACGCTTCCAAACTTAAAAGTTATACCTGCTTTAATGCTCGTATCCCTTGCTTCACTGATATCAGGCTCACCATTCATTAAGAAAGAAGATCCAATATTAAAAGAGGCTGTTTGAAAGATACTTGGTAAATTGTCAGCAAAAGCATAATTTGAAAAATCAGATGCACAACCTGCTGACAAAGCTGAACTGCTGTCATGGATCCCTGTTCCAATACCACAGGTATAGAATGCATCAGGTGATGAATTAGGAAGCGCTGATAAAGCTGAACTTAAAGCGACGGATCCGCTTAAATCAACTGCGAGATTATTTATCGCTGCAGTATTAGCAGCTATATTTGAAGTATTAGTTGATACAGCTGAGCCACTTCCAGATAGTAATGTAATATTTGTTCCATCAATTAAAAGATTGGTTCCACTCTTAATGTTGATATCAATTTGATCACCATTAGCATCTGTTGCATAGAATTGTTGCACCCCATTGACTTCTTGAGTGACTATTGAATTTTCACCAATATGAAGTTCGCCATTTGATTTTCTCTCAATCATACTTTTGCCTGTGGCATCTACTATTCTACTAGATGATCCTAAGTCCCTGCCAACTATCGTTGAGTCCACTGAAGGGTCAACGTAAGTTCCTTTCAATGCGAAGTCGTCATTAGGATCTACAATATGCCATGTTGATCCACCCGCGTCCGCATAAATATATCCTGTTGATTGTTGAACAAATGTTGAATTCCCAAATTTTATGGGTTGGTCTGTAACACTCAAGTTACAATTATCATTATTTGTATCAAAAGATTTTAATAATGATGATGTATTGTTTGTAGTATCATAACTATACACTTCGTAAGATACTGTAATGTCACCAGGACTTATAGGGCAGTCGTACGCAAGACCATTTTTTGTAAAGCCAGATTCTCCAGGAGCAGCACCTGTCTGACCCCAAATTAGCATTTGTTCTGCAAAAGCTAAATTTTGATTGAACGTAAAAATAATAAAAACGAATGTAAGTAATTTTCTCATAGCAAACTCCTTAAGATTTATCAATTTAGCATAACTATCATTCTTAAAAAAAAAGATATTAATTTTTGTCGCCAATACGTCGCACTTATTGTCTTAAACTATATGTTTAGGGAATAAAATTTGTTACATAAACTAGCTTAAAGGTTAAAGCTAATAGCTCATAACGGAGTTGTCCTAGGTTCGAGTCCTAGTGGGCCCACCAAGAAAATAGCCAAATATTATTCTCTACTTCGGTGCTACCTTAGCCAAGTCGTGATCTGGTAGTGAATAAACTTTAAAAATTAATTCATTGCCAGCATATTTAAGGCCTTAAGCTGAGTATTGATTTCAGCAATCTGTGCTTTTAATAAATCATTCTCAGCCATCACTGCATCAATTTTATTCTCTATTAAGAGATTATTATCTCTTGCTTCCCTTACAGGCTTTGGAGCGCCGAATTTAAAAGTAATACCAGCCTTCAAAGTTGCATCATCACCTTCACCGTGAACGATTGATGCTGCTCCTATGTTAAATGACGCTTTGTGAAACAATTCAGGCATTGAGTCTACAAATGAGTAGTTAGCAAAGTCAAAACCACATCCACCAGATATTGCTGAGGCACTATCATGAAATCCAGTGCCTAAACCACAAGTATAGCCTGCTCCTTCAGCTCCTGTTGGAAGTGATGAAAATGCTGCTCCTAGTGCAACAGAGCTATCAATTTTTCCCATCACATCTTCACCGTCTATTAATAGATTTGTTCCTGAGGGAATATTGATATCTATTCTATTTCCAGTCGCATCTGTAGCATACAGTTCTTGCCTACCATTAACTTCTTTTGTAACCAATGAGTTTTCACCAATGTGCGTAGCACCATCTGAAGTTACCTTAATCATAGTGTTTCCAGATCCATCTTGGATATCAAGAGCCGCACTGGTATTTGAAATGATCAAACCTGTTTCCCCTGAACTGTCTTCGCCAATTTCAATAGTGGTCCCTGTGGAGTCTTGTTCAATGAGAGTGTTACCATTACTATCAGAAATATCTAGCGATCCCAGTACCGTAGTTGTACTATTATCTTCAGCGTCGGTACCAGTTGTTATAATATCTGAAACAGAACTATTAGAATAGGGAATGACAAATCTTGAAGGACCAGAATAACCACTTGTTGTAGTTATTGTGTCATTCACATAGTCATATATATTTATAGAACCGTCACCTTGTTTAACATAAAACAGCCCCTTTACTGTATCTACTTCTGAGTTACTTGAAACACCATTACAAGAAATATCATTTCTTAAAATTGTTTCTGTCCCTTGAGTAATATTATGTCTTTTTATTGTTAGTACATAACCAGAGCCATGATTGTAGCAGTTTGCACTTATACCAAAGACATCTTCAGCATTTAAATTAAAGGGAAACAATAAAAATGATATTGCAAGTATAATTAAAATTTTCTTCATAATATTCTCCATATATTTATTAATAGATATAGTATTAGGTAAAATAATTATAAATCACTATTAAATTTTGTCGTGATTAGGTCGTACTTATTATCTAAAAGCATATGTTTAGAGAATAAGATATATTGTATAACCTAGTTAAAATGTTAATACGCCACGCTCATAACGGAGTTGTCCTAGGTTCGAGTCCTAGTGGGCCCACCATATTTTTACATTTAAATTTATTAATCTAAATCATTTCTTAATTTGATTTTCATTTTTGATGTTTTATTTAAATAATATGTCGAGATTGAAAGATTTTAAATACTGAGAAAAATGAAAAGTAGTTTAATATATATTTACTTGATCTTTTTTTTATCTTTATCAAGCTTCATTTATGCTGATAAAAAAACTGCAAATATTGAAATTGGTGAGGAAAATTATGTCAATCTTTTAAACTCATGGACAGAAATATTCCCTGACGGAAATAGAAATGCTGCAGGTCCAAAATTTTTTAGTTTTGCACTCGAACAAAGTTTAAATATAGAAGATTTTCTTGAATATAATAAATTGTATTGTGCTGTATCAGGATCTGTACTTCAACCTGGTGGAACACCTGATTTATTAAGTATTTATGAAGATCAGACTAATAATTTAATTTGTGGGGAATACTATAAGTGCTGTTGGCCATGTTCTTGTGACTTAATGAAATATGCTAAAACTAAAAAAGCAAATTTTATATTTGAAAATTTAGAATATGAATTGAATGTTTTAACCATAAAAGATCCATGTCAAAAAGAAAATTTTCCAATACAAGTAAATAAAAATTATTTTTGCAAGAACAACAAGCTTGATCCGGATCAAGTGTTCACTGTTGATGGAGACCTCGTTATTGGTTTGCTACATAACGCGGCGGAGTGCACTAATGAGCAGATAGCTTCAATTGCTTCCAATGAAATGACAGGTGCGATGTGTGAAATTAGGAACAATCAACCGATCGAGGAAGTAGAGGGTGGAATGGGAGACATCTTTATTCAAATGGCAAATTAATAAATCTATTTTTGTCTAATTTCTAGAATGCTATTTAAATTCAAATCATGCACCTCAGTGGTTGAGCCGTTCGTCCAGATTACCTCAACCTTCTTTATAACTTCATTTTCTCTGATACCATAATGTGCTACAGGTTCCATTTGGCATAAATATCCCGAGCCTGCATCTATTGTTTTTGCATGAATTCTTTGATCAGTGTGAAGTTTAACAGTTGCACCACGTGCGGGTGCGCGATAAGTATTTAATGGCTTCACTCTTAGCCATCTATGATCTTTAGTAGTATTTGCTTTGAACATAGAGAGAGTTTGCTCAGCTACCTCCCCGTGTGAAATAAGCAATTCTAGGACCCCATCATTGTCAATGTCAGCTACTGCAGCACCTGTGCCTAAGCCGTTTGGCTCTAATGCTTCTCCAAGCTTTAATTCTATGAATTCCCCATTCTGATCTATTTTAAAAAGTTTATTTGCTTCTCCAATATTATTAAAGAAAACCTCGTCATAACCATCATTATCAAAATCAGCAGATATCACTGTTCTAACTCTACTTGGCTCGTTAAAATTAGTTTTAGCAATATCTATAAATTTATTTCCTGACCTTACAAAAGCCCTGTGATATCCCTCCCAGTTGCCGCTAATTATATCTAATTGTCCATTATATAAAATATCAGATAATGTAGTTCCTCTTCCATTCTGTAATTTATCGTCTACACCAAACTGTTTTGCAACTTCTAGAAAGAGGCCTTCTTTATTTTCGTATAAGAAATTTGCTCCACGTTCATTAGCTGCAAAAATATCACTTTTATTGGTAATAATGTTTCCTACAACAACTGCTCTACCTCCTGTAATTTTATCTAAGTTTAAACTGGGTGCTTTATCAACAAGACGGTCTTCATCTAGTTCATAAAAACGAGTGGGACCTCCATAATTCGCAACATATATGCCATATTTACCATTTCCCTTACGGTCCACGCATGCAACTGATCTACCAGCAGTGTAATTTAATTGTTCCTTATTTTTATTTAATAAGAAGAGATCTTGAAATTGACCATCTTTGTTATCAAGAAGACGGTCTGTATATAATTTTTCTCCACTATAAGAGTCCGTATTTAAGAAGTATATTTCCTCATATCCATCACGATCAATATCGCATGAAACAACACCTATAGTCCTACGGTTGACATCAGCAAAATTGTCCTCTTCAATAACATTACTAACGAAACCATTTTCATAACTAAGTGCAATATTTTCTGTACCAAAGCCGGTAACAATAAATTCATAATTTCCATCACTATTAATGTCATTCACAGATATTCCATAACTTAAACGCTCTTTGTTATCATTGATAATACTAGATATATTCTTAAAAAAATCAGCATTTGCTAATTTTATGCCAGAAAAAAAAATTATGATGCAAAAGAGGAGTTTGGTTACCTTTTTTTTCTTATAATAAAACATTAAATCTTAGGTATCTTGTTTTAAAAAGGTTACTTAATGATATTTTAAAATTATTCATAGCTATATGTATACTTTCTTAGATATATTCGTGATCACTGATTTCAATAGTTAAATTGAGCATTGACCATTATATCATTTATTATTTATCCTATATTTAAATACTTATGACTTTAAATTTTATTAAATCTAATCAATCTTGTGGTGGAGAGATAACCAATATTGATCTCACAAAAGATCTATCCGAAAAACAGATATTAGAAATTAGAGAACTTTGGCTTGAACACCATGTTCTAAGTTTTCCAAATCAATCTTTAAATGACGATGATCTTGAGCGTTTTACTCTTTGCTTTGGTTCATTTGGAGATGATCCCTTCATAGCTCCAATTGCTGGAAGAAAAAATATCATTGCTGTAAAAAGAACAGCAAATGAAAAAGTTCCTATTTTCGCAGATAACTGGCATACTGACTGGAGTTTTCAAGAAAATCCACCAGCTGGTACTTGCCTATTTGGTAAGATTATTCCAAATCAAGGTGGCGATACTTTATTTGCCAATCAGCATTTGGCATTAGAAAAAATGCCATCATCACTTAGAAAAAAACTAGAGGGTAAGCAAGCAATCCATTCAGCCCTAGTCCCTTATTCTCCAGGTGGAGGTTATGGAGATAAGGATAGAGAAATGGGACGTAGCATGGATATTCGAGCTTCTGATGAGGCATTTTTAAAACAATTGCATCCTATAATAAAGAACCATCCTGAAACAAAGCGGGAGGGAATCTATGGAACAATTGGTTACATTATTGGTATTGATGGCATGGATAATCAAGATGCAATGAAATTACTGTTGGAGTTAAGTGCATGGCAGTGCCAGGAAGAATTTGTTTATATACACAAATGGAAGAAAGACATGTTGATAATGTGGGACAATAGAAGTGTTTTACATAGAGCTACAGGAGGTTATGAGGGTCAAGAGAGGCTTTTGCATAGAACAACTATCGCGGCTTATGGAACTTGATCAATGAAAATTGATTTAATATATTTCAAAATGCGCGCGTTAGCAGAAGCACCTCAGCTCCTTATGAATTATTTGAATATTGATTATAATTATATAATGTCATGGGATTACTATGATAAAGAATGGTCAGAAGTAAAACCTCTTATTCCTTTCAAACAGCTTCCAATGATTGTAGTTGATGGTGAGCATCACATTTGCCAGAGTATCGCAATTATGTCATATATTGAGTCAATTTCAGGGACAATACTGACTGACCCTATTTTAATAGGAAAAGCAAATTCAATTCTACAAAGTGCCCAAGAATTATTTATGCCTCTTAACCCAACAATCAATTTTGCAGTGGGTGATGATTTTAATAAGAAGCGTGAAGATATGATGCCATCTTTGCTCTCCAGATTTGAGGATTTAGAAAAGATTTTACTATCAACTAATGATAAATTTTTTATTGATGACACTCCGCGTGCATGTGATTTTGCTGCATTCCACCACTTGGACCTATCAAAAAAACTTGATGGCGAAATATTGGAAAGCTTTCCAAGATTAGCTCAATTTATAAACGATATAAGTTCAATAAATTCAATCCAGTTATATCTTGAAAAACGACCAGAATTAATTGATGTAAGTGTTAAACCAAAACTAGTAATTGATGGAATTCCCCACCCAACAGGTACTCAGAAAACCTAAATATCTAATTTTTCCTTGCCTCTATTACCATATTGCTTGCATTTTTTTTAACAACTTTACAATTTTTAAAACCTGCTTGATTTAGTACATCTATTAATTTTGAGGGTCCAGCTTGTGCTCCAAGTGCTAACCCAACTTCTTGAGATTTTGAAGTTGGAATACACCCAATCGTTGAGAATGAATAATACATTTGTCCGAAAAGATGAAAGTTATCTTGAGGCTTATCATTTGCTGTGGGTTCAATTAATATTACAGAGCCATCATCTTCCAGTTGATTATAAGCATATTTAGCGGCACCTACAGGGTCTCCCATATCATGCAAACAATCGAAAAATGCAATGTAGTCATGCTTACCGTGATAACTTTTTGCATCTGCTGTAGTGTATTTTATTCTTTTATCTAGCCCAGCTTCTTTAGCTAGTTTCTCTGCCTCCTTAATTGAAGGTTCATGAATGTCATAGCCACATACTTTTGCGTTTGGAAAAGTCTGAGCAATTATCATAGTTGACAATCCATACCCACACCCAATATCAGCAAAACTGGCTCCTTTATTCATTCGTTCTTCAAGATTTTCAATTTTTGGAAGCCAGCTTGTTACTAAATTTTTTTCATATGATGGTTTAAAGAATCTGGCAGTTCCTTGAAAACAAATTGGACATGAATCCTTATAATCAACACCTTCACCAGTTTTAAATGCTTCTTTGACCTGATCCTCATTATGTATTGCTCCAGTAAGCATATCATATGCTCCCATCATTGATGCAGGGCCATCATCATCTGCAAAAACTGCAATCTGTTCAGGAGTTAATAAAAATTTTTGTGTTTCTACATTGTATGTTACAAACCCAGCAGCTGAAACTGCATACAGCCACTCTCTTAGATATCTTTCATCAAGTGTTGTTGCTTTTGCTAATTCATTTGAACTGACTTCTCCAATTTTACTTAGTTTTTTAAATATACCAAGCTGATCTCCAATTCTCATCAATGGGATTATCGCTGAAGCAGAAACATCCTGCATGATTTTAAGTTGTAGCTTTTTTAGTGTTTCGGGATTTATTTCTTTGTTTTCCATATTGAATTACTCCTAAAATTTTTTTCCAACTTAAATAATAGATTAAGTAGGAAACAAGTGTTACTCTAAATTATAATAATAATTTTCAACAACAAATAAATAAATATGTCCTATTCGTTAATTATATTAATCATCGGATTGCTTATTGTCCTTGGGTTGATTTATTCTTTCTACAAATGTTTTAAGAATGATGTTCCAAGAAACATAATAGAAGCGAGATATGCAAAATCTGATTCTAAATTTATTACATTGGATAATGGTTCAAGAATACATACTCTAGTTAAAGGAAATCCAGATGGACCCGTATTAGTTCTACTTCATGGTTACTTAGCTTCATTGTTCACATTTGATAAAGTTGTACCTCAGCTATCTGAAAAATATAAAGTTGTCTGCTTAGACTTTCCAGCATTTGGTTTGACTGGAGCAGTACCAAATAAGGATTATTCAATTGAGTCTTTTATTGAGACAGTAAATCAAGTAGTTAAAAAATTAAGTATAGATAAATTTTACCTTTTAGGTCATTCGATGGGTGGCAGAGTTGCGTGGCGCTATACCATCAAATATCCAGATCTTGTAAAGAAATTGATACTTGTTGGATCAGGAGTACTTCTTAATGATGACGATCTTGAGAGATTTGAGAGGCAAAATATTCCTAAAGCATTCAGATATATTGGCGCTAATTTTCCTTATAAAGAAAAATTTGTTTACTTCACACCAAAATTTTTTGCAAAACAAGGTGCAAAGGTTTCTGTTTACGACCAAAACTTAGTGACAGATGAAATGGTCGAACAGTATTATGATTTACCATTACTTGAAGGCTCAAGGCAGGCTTTAGCTGATATGGCATCAATGAATGAAGTGAAAGATTTATTGTTAGATGATGAAAACTTGCTAAAACAAATAAAAGTACCAACTCTAATGATCCATGGCGACAAAGACAATATTATTGGTTTATGGGCGACAAAACCATTTGAGGAAAATATAAGTAATTTAAAGGTTAAAATTTTTATAAATATGGGTCATATGCCAATGATAGAGGACCCAATTGGTGTTGTAAGTGAAATCAATGAATTTTTAGAGAATTGACTAATTACTTACTTTTAAATTTACAGAGTTTGGCCTTTTATATTTGCAGGAACAGCAACGTCCATCATTTTTGGGTTCGCTAATTTAAGATTGTCCATAATATTTGCATATTCAGCTGCTGAATTTACCTGAAGTCTTGGATTATTTTTCTTTTCATTGCCGATTGTTGAAAATTTATTGCCCTTATAGTCGTGTGCGGGGTAAACCAAAGTCTCTTCCGGTAACTTTAAAACTTTATTAAAGAGAGAGTCATAGGCTTCACTTGAGCTCCCATTTTGAAAATCTGTTCTTCCAGTTCCATTTATTAAGAGTGTATCACCAGTAAAAATACGATCTTTCATTGCAAAACAATACGAGTCATCTGTATGCCCTGGAGTATATAGAGCTTCTAAATTAATTCCGTCTATACTAATTTTCTCATTATCCTTTACTTTTAAGCTAACCACTTCAGATTTTGAGTGCTCCCCCATTACTGTTTGGCAATTTGTTCTTTTTTTTAATTCTGCCATTGCAGATACATGATCTGCGTGAATATGAGTATCGATTACTTTTACCAATTTTAATTCAAGCACATTTAATATTTTAGTATAGTTTGATGTATCCTCAATGACTGGGTCTATAATAAGAGCCTCTCGGCCTTTGCCACTAGCTACAATGTATGTATAAGTAGATGATTTGTCGTCAAAAAGCTGTTTAAAAATCATGTTGAATCAATATCTTATAAAAATTTGAACAGAAATCAATCTTGTTTATAATAATTCTAAAATAAAAAGAGGAATTAAATATGACATTAAAAATAAACAGTATGTGCCCAGATTTCGAAGCTAAAACTTCAGAGGGAGACATTTCATTTCATGAGTGGTTAGGTGATAGTTGGGGAGTATTATTTTCTCACCCAAAAGATTTCACACCTGTTTGTACAACAGAATTGGGATCATTGGCTAACATGAAAGATGAATTTGATAAAAGAAACGTAAAAGTAATTGGATTAAGTGTTGATGGTGTCGATGATCATAATAAATGGCTAGATGACATCAAGGATGTTTCTGGTATAAGACCAACCTATCCAATCATCGCGGATGAAGATCTAAAAGTTGCTAAGCTCTTTAATATGCTTGAAGGAGATGCAGGGACATCCTCAATGGGAAGAACCGCTGTAGATAATGAAACAGTTCGAACAGTTTTTGTGGTAAGGCCTGATAAAAGAATCGGCTTGTACCTCACATACCCTATGGCTACAGGGAGAAACTTTCACGAAATACTGAGAGCGATTGACTCGATGCAACTTACAGCAAATCATAAAGTAGCAACTCCAGCAAACTGGAAAAAAGGTGAAGATGTTGTGATACTTCCTGCTGTAAAGAACGAAGAAGCTGAAAAAATTTATCCTGATGGATGGGAAACTGTAAAACCTTATTTACGTAAGGTTCCTGATCCTTCGAAATAAATTGGATAGCAAACTCTTATCTAAACAATCTCAGCATTGGGAAAATAACTTCCTGAATAAGCCTGAGATGTTTGGAAAAGACCCTAGTATAGCTGCTATTAAATCTGCAAAAATATTCAAATCTCATTGTATTAATAAAGTTTTAGAAATAGGAGCTGGCCAAGGTCGTGATACGCTTTATCTTGCTAAACAAGGCTTTAAAATTGACTCTTTGGATTACAGTAAAAAAGCAATTAATGACATAAACGAAAAAATTAGAACAAATAGTTTAGAAAATCTTATTACACCAAAGGTTCATGATGTAAGATTGCCTTTACCTTATAAGGATGAATGTTTTGAAGCATGTTATTCACATATGCTTTACTGTATGGCATTTTCGATGAATGAGATTACTTCATTAAACAGTGAGGTTTTAAGAATATTAAAAAAGGGAGGTATAAACATTTTTACAGTTCGGAATACATTTGATGGTGATTACAGAAATGGTATTCACAGAGATGAAGATCTATATGAAAATGATGGATTTATTGTACATTTTTTTTCGATAGATAAAATTAAGAGGCTTCTTGATGGGTTCGAATTAATAAAAATTGACAATTTTAATGAGGGAAAGTTTCCAAGAAAATTATATAAAGTTGTACTAAAAAAATTATGAGGATGGACATCCTAAAATGAGCATTAACAAAACATTGCAGCTTCCTTGTGGTGTAGAGGTAAAAAATAGATTTTTAAAATCTGCAATGACCGAAGGTATTGCAAACAGTGATGCATTACCAAACAATCGTCATGTAAATCTATATGAACGCTGGGCAAAAGGAGGAACAGGAATCTCGGTTACTGGCAATGTGCAAATAGACCATCGGTACATTGAGCGTGCTGGAAATGTCGTTATAGAGGGAACACAAACAAATAAAAGCTTAGCAGCGTTAGCAAATTGGTCTCAGGCTGGAAAACAGAACAATACACAGTTATGGATGCAGCTCAGTCATGCAGG
This sequence comes from uncultured Pelagibacteraceae bacterium, assembly GCA_902580665.1. Classification (GTDB taxonomy): domain Bacteria; phylum Pseudomonadota; class Alphaproteobacteria; order Pelagibacterales; family AG-422-B15; genus CACNXQ01. Next base: position 12,565 of record CACHLP010000001.1, read on the forward strand.
ACGTCAAACCCCATTTTCTATCAATAAAAAATCTGTAGCACCTTCAGTCAAACCTATGCCAACTTTAGGTGGAGTTTTGAAATTTGGAGTACCCGAAGAACTCTCACATTCTCAAATTCTAGATGTCATTGATCGATTTATTAACGCAGCTGAAGTTGCAAAACAAACTGGGTTTACTGGAGTACAACTACATTCAGCACATGGATATTTATTGTCAGAATTTTTGTCTCCAAATATAAATAACAGAACTGATCAATGGGGTGGCAGCATTGAAAATAGGTCAAGATTATTGATAAGTATTATTGATGGAATAAGGGCAAAAGTTGGAAATAGCTTTCCTATATCGGTAAAAATAAATTCATCAGATTTTCAAAAAGGTGGTTTTACGCATGAAGAAAGTATTGAAGTTGTCAAATTACTTAATTTAACCTCATTGGATTTACTTGAGCTTTCTGGAGGTACATATGAAAATTTTGCAGCTTTAGAAATTGATTCTTTAAACCTAAAGAAATTTAAAGTAACAAAGCCTCAAAGAAGTACAGTTGTTCGAGAAGCTTATTTTTTGAAATACGCAGAGGAAATAAAAAAGTTTCTTTCAATTCCCCTTGCCGTAACAGGAGGTTTCCGCACAGCTGATGGAATGAATAGCGCACTAAATAGCGGAGCTTGTGATGTCATTGGTCTTGGAAGACCTTTATGTTCCGAACCTGATGTTATCAATGAATTGATAGGCGGTGAAAGAAAATCAGCTACACTTTATGAAAATATTCTTCAATTTGGGCCTTGGATATTTGGTCTAAACAGCCCATTTGCATTGATGAGATCTAACAATAAAGTAGCTCAAGTATATTGGTGTTATCGACAAATTTTAAAAATGGCTGACGGTGAAGAAGTTAATAATAAACTGAGCCTAACAAAAGCTTTATTTGATCACTTTCGAGAGGACTTTGTTAATAGTAAAAAATACAAAAAATATTGGAGTGATTTAAATTGAAGAGATTAATTATCTTTATAATTATTTTTTCTAACTTTGCACATGCAGATCAGAAAGATGATCGTTTAAGTAAACTTTTTGATAAGTTATTTTTAAGCACAAATAATATGGAAGTCAGTAAGCTTCTGTTTAATATTTGGGATATATGGTCTATAGCCGATAATCAAGAAACTCAAATTTTATTTGATGAAGCTAATCAATTTATTGATGTTGGTGAATTAGATAAAGCAATTAAGTTATTTTCAAAAGTTATTGAGCAAAGCCCAGAATTTGCCGAAGGGTGGAACAAGAGAGCCACTGTTTATTTTTTAAAAGGTGAATTAAATAAATCTATATCAGATATTGAAAAGACGTTGTACCTAGAGCCTCGTCATTTTGGCGCACTTGACGGTTTAGCTGAAATTTACTTAATTAAAAATGACCTCATCAGTGCTGCAGCAACTTATAGACGAATTTTAGAAATTATTCCCTCAAGTAAAAAATCTCAAAATAGATTAAAATTAATCAATGACCTGTTAGTCTGATGTGTGGACGTTACGTACTTTCGGATACTAAAGCAGTTGAAAAAAAATTTAAAACTAAAGTATCAGCATCATACAACATTGCACCATCACAAGATGTTCTTGTACTGAAACCAAATCCTGAAATGATTAAGTGGTCTTATTCTCCAAAATGGAAAGAAGATATGAACCTTATTAATTGTCGCCATGAAACATTACTTGAGAAGCCATCTTTTAGAGGTTCAATGCGATGTGTTTTTGTCGCGAATGGATGGATTGAATGGCAAAGATTAGAAAACGAAAAAAAACCTTTTTTTCATTTAATAAAAAATGAGCTCATTTATTTTGCTGGAATTTATAATTTAACAAGTGGTTGTGCAGTGGTAACTTGCCAATCAACTCAACGCATTGCTCAAGTTCACCACCGACAGCCATTGTTGTTAGAAGAAAAACAGATAGGTGTATGGCTGTCGGGTAAGCATCAAGTAGAAAGAAAAAAAGACGATCAAGTTGATTTTTATGAGATATCTAAGCAAATAAATAGTTCAAAAAATAATAACAGCCAGTTGTTAGAGCAAATTTAAAATATATAATTCTTTCATGATTAAGTTATATCATTTCATAGACAGCACATTTATAGATTTAGGAAGACAGTTTAAACTAAGTTACTTGCCACCACTCATGATTTACTTAGCTGCTGGTGTTGCTGGATTAACTGGTATTGTTGGAACTTTTTTTGTCAAAGACTATCTCAATTTATCTGCTGCATTTCTGGCAGGTCTTGGTTTTTGGGCTGGAATTCCGTGGGCCTTAAAAATGCCTCTAGGTCATTTGGTTGATTTGATTTGGGATCAAAAAAATTACCTTGTTTATATAGGAGCCTCGTTAATCGCCTTAAGCCTTGGCATTATGTATGGCCTTATTGCCCACACAAGCTTCATGTCGCAATTCCTTAATATTGAAACCTGGTATGTGATCAGCGTATTGCTAGCACCTATTGGATATGTTGTACAAGACGTTGTAGCTGATGCGATGACTGTTGAAGCGGTTCCAAGTTTCGATGAAGAGGGTAAAATTTATTCACCTGAGTTAGTAAAAAATATGCATACCACAATGCAAACTTTGGGAAGATTTGCAATTATAGGAGGAACTGTTGTTGTCGCTCTGATTAATGTAATTATTTTCAGTAGCGTTGAAGCTGAAACTGAACAAGAAAAAATATTGCTATATGCAAATATTTATCTTTTTGCATTAATCATCCCTTTAATTTCAGTACTAGGTGTATTTCTTTCAATCTATCTTAAATATAAAAAAAGGTATAAATTACGAAATTCTGGTGTTGTAGAGAAGGTTGAAAGTGAGAAGACAAAAGTTGATTGGTGGATACTTGGGGGTTCACTTGTTTTCGTTATATTTACGCTTAGTGTAGGAGGTTTGAATCTTCCATATGCTCAAGAAATTGTTTTCGCAGGATCAGTAAGTATTATTTTCTTCTTGATGGCCAAGTTAATGCGTGAGCTTCCTGAATCAATGCGACTAACTATTTTAGGAACTGCAATCATAATATTTATTTTTAGAGCCATGCCAGGTCCTGGGGCAGGTTTGACTTGGTTTGAGATAGACAATTTAGGTTTTGATGAGCAATTTTTTTCAGTTCTTTCATTGCTTGCGTCATTTTTAACGTTGTTAGGAATTATTGTTTTGAGGCCTTTTATGGTCAATAACTCAATTGCGAAAATTATAGTTATTTTATCTATTGCTGGCGCATTTTTATTTTTACCAAGTGTGGGTATGTATTATGGATTTCATCAATGGACCGCTTCCCTAACCAATGATGTGGTTGATGCGCGTTTCATAGCTATTTTTAATACCGCGCTTGAATCACCTTTGGGACAGGTATCGATGATACCCTTACTTGCTTGGATTGCGAGAAATGCACCTGCTCATCTTAAAGCTACATTCTTTGCAGTATTTGCCTCATTCACGAATCTTGCTCTATCTGCAAGTTCATTATTTACAAAATACCTTAACCAAATTTACGAGGTCACGAGAGAAGTAAAGGATAAGATTACAAATGAAGTTCTTTCAGTCGCAGATTACTCTGAATTAGGTATTTTACTTATTGTGGTTACACTACTCACTCTTTTGGTTCCAATAATTTCTGTTATAGTTATTCAGAAAACAAGATTAAAAACAAATGAGTAATATTAAGTAATGAAAAATGTACTGCAAATACTAGGAGTTTTTTTTATTGGAGCATTAATAGGCTTTATACTCATTAGTTTTGGCTTATCAATAGATATATCCATGATGGCAGGCACAGCTGTGATATTAGTTTTGGCTTATTTAGTCACTAAACAAAATAACAAGGGGAAGAAATAAATGACAGCTATTCCAATTCAACAGATTAAAACAAAAGAAATATTGGACTGGAAGGGATTGCATTTACTCAATTTTAGAACATCTTCATGCTCACAAAAACTACGAATATACCTTAATTTGAAAAAAATAGATTGGACTTCGCATAGTGTAAATCTCGCAGCAGGAAAAAATTACACTGAATGGTTTTTAGGAATTAATCCTAAGGGGCTAATCCCAGTACTTGTAGACAACGGCCATGTTGAAATTGAGAGTAATGATATATTGATGTATCTTGAAAAAAAATTTCCTCAAAACCCTCTAATTGACGAACTTCAAGAAGAGAATATGAATACTCTTCTTAAGGATGAAGATAATCTTCATGAAGATATAAGAAATATTGCTTATCGTTATATGTTTGGAGGTCTGGGCAAGAAGAGTTCCAAGGGACTCGAAGTATTTAAAAATTATAAATCATCCAATTCTGAACTTGATAAACTAAAGATGAAAGAGGTTGAATTTTATGAGACCTACGGTGAAGAAGGAATTACTGATAAGGCTGTAAAAAAATCCTTGGTTAATTTTTGTGAGCGTTATGAAAAATTTGAAGATGACCTAAGCAACCAAAAATATTTAATGGGAGATAAGCTTTCAATGCTTGACCTTGCATGGTTTATTTACTCTTATCGGCTTTATATATCTGGATTTCCTTTTAGAACATTATACCCAAAAGTATCAACCTGGTTTCAAGATCTTTATGTACGAAATGAATTTTATAAGGAAGTGAATGACCCTTTAATTTTAAAATTAATTAGACAATATGCAAAAATAAGCACAGCGCTTAGAGGAAAATCAATATTGGCCTTAATGCCAAAATAAAGATTATTTTACACTGGATAAGAACAGTAGCTTTACTGTCTAGGCGTGACATGCATTTAATTATTAGCTCTTTTCATTTGGTATATTTTCGAGTTACTATATTTCCCTAAACTAAAAAGGAGAAAATATGGAATTTTGTAATGCTGTGAGAGCTAAAGTTAAAGAAGGCTGTGAAGAAGAATATTTAGAAATCAATAAAGGTTTTGAAAATTTGCCTGGTCAAAAGATAAGTCGTTTGTTTAAAACTGGAGACAGAACTTATTGTTATATTGGCATTTGGGAATCAGAAGAAGCAATTGCTGCACAGAGAGATGCAATGATTGCAAATTTAGATAAGATGAGGCACGTACTTGAGGAATTATCACCTGAATTAGGTGTTACTGATCCTGTTTCAGGTACAGTTGTTCTTGATTATGGAGGATAAATCAGTTTAAGATACTAACATGAATTTAGATCTACCTGAGTTATTACTTGGTATTCCATTGCATTTAACACTTTTGTGTATTTCTAAACTATACGCGAATAGGTCATATGATGAAGCAGCAGGATATTTTAGTAAGGCGAGTAAAATTTAAAAATTTATTACCTCCTGTAATTAAGCTGGTTATTAAAAGAAAATGCAATCTAAGTTTTATCGATTTAAATAAATCCGTGAGAGCTTCTAAAACTTATCATTAGCAATATGAGCTTAACAGACGAAGGACATTATGGCCCAAAACAATTAAATATGCTTAAAACCGTCTGGGGTGAAGGTTTTTTATCACCGGGCGGTACTGATGAAATTGATCAAATTTTAAAAGGATTAGAATTAAAAGATAAAAGGGTTTTGGACATAGGTTGTGGTACAGGAGGCGCAGTTTTTCACATGATAGAAAAATATGGAGCGAATGAAGCAATTGGAATAGATCCAGAACCGTTAGTAATTGAAACAGCAAATAACTTAGCTAAAAAAAAAGGTATATCTCATAAAGTAAAGTTTATTTGTACTAAGCCAGAAGAACATAAATTTGAAGATAAAAGTTTTCAGGTTGTTTTTAGTAAGGAAGCATTTTTGCATATTGTTGATAAAAAAAAACTACTCAAAGAGATAAATGATATCTTAGTTGACGATGGAATACTCTCAGTCGGAGATTGGATGAGAAATGATGATAACGAACCATCGGAGCAGATGAAGGAGTATATTGCTGCAGAAGGCTTAGATATGTTTATGTGCTCACTTGATAAGTACGAAAGGCTTTTGAAAGAAACAGGGTTTAAAGTACTTTCACTAAATGATCGTAATAAATGGTATTTAGAAAAAGTTAAGACAGAAATATCAGACATAAAAGGACCACTTTATGATGAAGTGACAAAGCTGATCGGTAAAGAAGAGGCAGACGGCGCCCTTGAGATTTGGGAAAAATTACTTGGTGTAGTTGCAAAAGGAGAACATCGTCCTGGTAATTTTCAGGCTATAAAAATATCAAGCTAATATGGATAATCAACTATCGCAGGCAGATACCGATCGTATTATTGAAATGGCCTGGGAAGATCGAACGACTTTTGCAGATATAAATAATCAATTTGGACTTAAGGAAAAAGAAGTGATAAAGATTATGAAAGATAATCTTAAACGTAATTCTTTTCTAAAATGGAGACAAAGAGTGAGGGGACGAAAAACAAAAATTAGTTCAATTTCAAATCGATTTAAATCTTCTAACCAAAAGACATAATAATAATATGAGCTTAGTAAAAACTATTTCATCTGAAGAGTGCTTTAAAAAATTAAATGAAGATCAGAATTCTTACCTTATTGATGTTAGAAGTCCAACTGAATGGAGCGTTGATGGCATCCCCGATGAAAATTCTTTTGAGGGTATTCTTTTTAAATTAGCTATAAGAAATGAGGAAGGAACCCAAAACCCAAATTTTATTGAAGAATTTAACTCCCTTGAAATACCGAAGGACTCAAATGTTTATTTTATTTGTAAATCTGGGGCTCGTTCTAATCTAGCTGCCAAAATGATTAAGAATGAAGGTTATAAAAGCCTATTTAATGTTGAAGATGGGTTTACACTAGGTTGGAAACCCAAAGGTCTTCCATCAGTAGAATATTAATCAGAAACTGAAACAATTTTTTCAATCAGCTTATCCAAATCGTAGTCATTGTTAGCAAGAAAGGACTGGAATTCCTCCCGCTGCGCAATCACAAGACTGATACCTTCAATATTTAAATCAATGATTTTTATCTGATTGTCCTTATTTAAAAGTCTCCACTTAAGATTAATCTTAAGTGTGTCTGTTCCTTCTCTAACAATATTACTTTCAACAATCACGTATTTGCCAGCCTCTTGTGATCCGATTACATCAACTTTTTCACCTGCATACTGGTCAAGTTTATTAGCGTACGAGCTTACAAAGTAATCTTTGAATGCAATTAAATATGCTTCTTTTTGTTCATCTGAAGCATTTTTCCATGCTTTAGATAAAACAAATTTAGAAATTAAATTAAGATCGATCGACGACATTACTAATTCCGTAAAACTTGAGGTTCTTTCAGTGTCTGAAAGTGAATCATTACTTAAGATAGATATAGCCGAATCCGCAAATGACGCTACGAAAGTTTCTTCTTCTACAAAAGTAGATGCAAGAACTGTCAGATTGAAACTGCAGCAAAGAAAAAATATATAAATATGAAATCTAATCCTAGTCATATGTAATCTCTATATCTGGTCCTACATAGCTTTCATCTATCTCAAAGTCATCAAAAATATCATTTTCTTGTTCAGAGGAATCAATTTCTAGATTGCTAGCTGCTTGACTTTCCCTTCCTTGAGAATAAAAACTCCTGACTGCAGCATAATAGTCGATTGAATTATTCTGCAGGTCATCAAGTATTTCAACATTTTGAGATCTAAAATCAACTGCGCCTGTTCCTAATCGATATGTTCTTAGTGAGTCAGGAGCGCTACCTCCTCCAATTTGATACATTGGATCTAAAAGAGATGTGGAGAGAAGACCTGCAAAGTCTCTAGGATTAGATGGACCCAAGAAAGGCAATACTACGTATGGACCTGATGAAACGCCCCAAACCGATAATGTTTGTCCAAAATCTTCAGTTTCAGTAACTAAGCCCATGCTTGATGCTGGATCAAAGAAGCCTAATAATCCAACGGTTGAATTAATAATAAACCTTGATGTTGATACTCCAGCTTTTCTGAGCTCTCCTTGAAGAAGATTATTAACAGCAGTAATGGGCATGCTTAAATTATTTAAGGAGTATGTAATTCTATTTCTTACAAATCCAGGTACAACGGCTTTGTATGTTACGGCGATCGGTCTTAAAATAATTTTATCAAAGATGATATTAAAAGAAAATACGACCCTATTTACCTTTTCAAATGGATCGTTAACTGTTGACATCTCTTGCTGTGATAAAGAGCTGTTCAATTCAGTACTTTTGGAAGCACAACCCTGAAAGACCAGAGTAGATCCAATAATTAGCACTAATAGTATTCTCAAGTTCATTAGATTAATGCTATTCTATATAAATTTTGTAATCAAATTAATACTTTAATTGCGTTTAAATTTATGAGGCATTTTATACAATAAATGGAACTATTTTGAGAACCACAGATATCATTTTAGTATTAATGATAAATTTTGCTTTTAGTTTAGCGTTTATTTCAGCAAAGATTGGCGTAACAGAATTTCCTCCATTTCTATTTACAACAATGCGTTTTTTTCTTATATCCCTCATTTTAATTCCATTTCTTAAGATTCACAAAGGTCAAATGTATAACATTTTGATTGTTTCTATACTTGGAGGCGGTATTCATTTTGCATTCTTTTATTTAGCCTTGGACAACTCTCAGTACATTTCATCTGTTGCGATCGTACTTCAACTTGGAGTACCCTTTGCTACTATATTGTCAGTAATATTTCTTAAGGAAGTGATCCGATGGAGAAGAATATTGGGTATCACTCTATCTTTTGGAGGTGTAATTATATTAGTCTTTGAGCCAACAATTTTTTCTGATTTGGGAGGTGTCTATTTTGCTCTTCTTGCAGCTCTTTCTATAGCTGTAAGTCTGCTATTCATGAAAAAATTGAAAAATATTAAGGTATTTGATCTGCAGGCTTGGATTGCATTTATTAGCTTTATTTTCTTGGCAATAGTCTCATTAATTTTTGAGGAAAGTCATGTTGACGTAATAATAAATGCTAATTTAATTGGATGGTATGCTGTTTTATTTACAGCTTTTGCAGCAACATTAATAGGTCATGCAGGATTTTATTATCTGATTACAAGGTATGAACTATCCAAAGTAACACCTTTAACTCTAATGGCTCCTGTATTAGCTATAATAAATGCATTCATTATCTCTTTATTTTCATTGTATGAAGGTTTTGATGAGGTAATTACTGTAAAAATCATCTTTGGCGCATTAATTACGTTGATAGGTGTTGCTATAGTAATGATCCGTGAGCCAGAAGAAAAGAAAGTTTTGCAATCTCCATGATATACAAATTTCTATATTCTCCTAATTTTGAGAAAAGAAAAAATAGAAAAATAAAATATATTGTAGTTCATTATACAGGAATGAGGTCATCAATAGAATCTTTGAAGAGATTACAATCAAAAAAATATAAAGTAAGCTCACACTATTTTATTAATGAATACGGGAAAACTATTCAGCTCGTAGAAGATCATAATATTGCTTGGCATGCAGGTATCTCATTTTGGGGATCAGACAAAAATCTTAATTCAAAATCAATTGGAATAGAGATACAGAATAAAGGTCAAGAATTTGGCTATCATAAATTTAATAAGTCTCAGGTAGATGCTGCTGTAAAGTTAATATTGTATTTAAAAAATAAATATCAAATTAATGATGCGTTCATATTAGGGCACTCTGATATAGCGCCATTAAGAAAATTAGATCCTGGCTATTTATTTCCATGGAATGAGTTAAATAAAAAAGGTATTGGGTTGCTTCCAAAAAAGAATAAGTCTAGAAAAAAACTAAACCCATCAAATATAAAAAATTTGCAAATCTTATTGAGTGAATTTGGATACAAAATTTCAATGAATGGACTAATGGATAAAGAAACGCTTCAAGTTATTCATGCCTTCGAGAGCCATTATTGTCCCGAAGAATTAGAAGAATTTTCTGTTAAACATAAATTGATTGGATATCTGCGAAATTTAATAAAATCTAAACACAGAAGCTTGACCAAAAAACACTAAGACTGTAAATGGTATATGCCAGATAATTGGATGACTGCTTTACTTGTAAAGAGGAAAGTCCGGGCTCCACAAGACAATGGTGCCGGGTAATACCCGGCGGGGGCGACCCCAGGGAAAGTGCCGCAGAAAACAAACCGCCTTAATTGAAATTTATAAGGTAAGGGTGAAAAGGTGAGGTAAGAGCTCACCGCTTTTTTGGCAACAAAAAAGGCATGGTAAACCCCGCCAGGAGCAAGATCAAATAGAGTTACAATAGTTAGTCTTGACTGTAACTGGGTTGATCGCATGATTCGTGTGGTAACACTCGAACTAGATGAATAGTCATAGATTTTTATTAAATCACAGAACCCGGCTTATAGATTATCTGGCAATTTTATATCTTATTATTTTCAATAACTTATCAAATTTACTTAAAGTAAATTGTCACATAAGTTGCTGAAAAATATAACAATTCTAAAAAATCTGTAGACATAGCCCACTTGATCCCATACTATCCCATGTAATCCCAATTAAACCTAAATGAGGTAATTTGTTGATTATTTTAATAACTAACTTTTTTTATAAAATGGCATTGTTTCTATCTACTTATATTAATCGCATAGACAAGAAAGGTCGTGTTTCAGTACCTTCATCATTCAGAAGTGTACTTGAACAAAACGGTCTTAAGGGAATGATTTGCTACCCTTCACCAACCCTTCAATCAATTGAAGGCTGTGCAATTAATCGAATGCAAAAAATAAGTGATGCGATCGAGTCTGCTGGACCTTTTAGTGAAGAAAGAAATACTTTTTCATCTTCTATATTTGCAGACAGTCATCAAATTCATTTTGATCAAGAAGGTAGAGTAATAATACCTGGTGAATTAATTGTATCAGCAGGAATAAGTGATCAAGTTTCATTTGTAGGCTTGGGCGAAACATTTCAAATGTGGAACCCGACGACGTATGAAGATTATAAAAAAGATAAATCAAATAGTGCAAAGAACAATTTAGCAAATCTCAAATGGAGTAATCAATAACTAATGAAAACAGGAGGATAATTTCATGGTTTTAAATTTAAGCGTTCCAGAATTGAAAGAACTTAAGCCTAAGATAACTGTGTTTGGAGTCGGAGGTGCAGGTGGTAATGCAATCAACAATATGATTGAAGCAGGTCTATCAGGTGTTGAGTTTGTGGCAGCCAATACAGATGCACAGGCCCTTTCTAAATCATTAAGTGACTCTAAGATGCAACTAGGAGTTCAAGTCACAAAAGGCCTTGGCGCAGGATCACATCCTGATATTGGAAAGTCTTCAGCTGATGAAACTAAGCATGAAATCATGGAACGTTTAGAGGGAACTAATATGCTTTTCATCACGGCTGGCATGGGTGGAGGCACTGGTACAGGCGCTGCACCAGTAATTGCACGGGTAGCAAAAGAATTGGGCATCCTCACTGTTGCAGTTGTCACAAAACCATTTCAATTTGAAGGAGCTGGCAGAATGCGTATCGCTGAGCAAGGCCTCAAAGAATTAGAACATTTAGTAGATACGACAATTGTAATACCTAACCAAAACTTATTCAAAGTCGCTGATGAAAAAACAACTTTCGCAGATGCTTTTTCAATGGCGGATGATGTTTTACATGCAGGGGTAAGAAGTATTACAGATTTAATGGTTGTTCCTGGACTTATAAATTTAGATTTTGCAGATGTAAAAACAATAATGAATAACATGGGGCGCGCAATGATGGGAACAGGAGAAGCTTCAGGTGACAATAGAGCCATTGAATGTGCCCATAATGCAGTAACGAATCCATTACTGGATGATTATTCATTGGATGGAGCAAAAGGACTTCTAATTAATATAACAGGCGGTACTGACCTTACGCTCCACGAAGTTGATAAAATTACAAATGAGATACGCGAGCAGGTTCATCCAGATGCAGATGTAATTGTAGGATCAATTTTTGACGACAAACTTGAGGGCAAGGCAAGAGTTTCTGTTGTGGCCACAGGATTAGACTCACATCCAAAGCCAACTAAATCAATTGTAGATATACAAATTACAAGAAATTCTGCAGTACCATCAATGGCGGCTGCACCAGCAGCAAATTCAAACTCAGTACAAGCTTCGTTAAGTAATGAAGAGATGAACGAAGAAGTAATTGAAAATTCTGATCCATATATGTTCATGGATGGGGAGGAGTCAGATATTCACTCTGAAACTGACATTGAAGATACCCAAGTTTTGATAGAACCAGAAATATCAGAACCAGAAATGGCAGTTGAAGAAGAAGTTGAGCCAGAGCCAGTCACTGAACCAGAAATATCAGAACCAGAAATGGCAGTTGAAGAAGAAGTTGAGCCAGAGCCAGTCACTGAGCCTGAGATGGTCACTGAGGAAGAAGCTCCTAATAGCATTATGGATTTGATAAATGCTGATAGAGAAAATAATGATTCAGGGGCACCTGATTTGTTTAGTGGTCAAAATATTCGACAATTAGACGACATGAATGCCTCTAAAGAAGAAGAAATGACTGAAGAAAATGAAACTGATCAAGATCTGTTAGAGATTCCTTCGTTCCTTAGAAGACAAAGTAAATGACGAAAAGAGAATTGGCTCATAAGCCGGTTCTTATAAAGGAGATAATAAAACTAATTGGGCCTAAAGATAATGAGACGTACTTCGATGCAACATTTGGAAATGGAGGGTACTCGAAGGAATTTCTTGAGGTCAGCAACTGCAATATTATTGCAATTGACAGGGATCCATATGTTAGACAGATTGCTGAAGAATTTAAAAAAAAATACGGCAAAAGGTTTAATTTTTTCCATTCTAAATTCAGCGAAATCAACGAAGTTATGGAGAAAACCAAGGAAAAAAAAATTAACGGTTTCTTATTTGATATAGGAGTTTCATCAATGCAGTTAGATTTTCCAGAAAGAGGCTTTTCTTTTATTAAAAAGGGCCCGTTAGACATGCGAATGGGTCAAAAAGGTACAACTGCTTATGATGTAGTAAATTCAAAAAGTCACGAAGAATTAGCTGATATTATCTATTATTATGGTGAGGAAAGAAACTCCAGGAGAATTGCTCGAGAAATTGAAACTTATCGCAAATCAAAAAAAATTGAAACAACTTTAGAATTAGCAGAAGTAGTTAAAAAATCTTTTCCAAATAAATATTATAAAAAACATCCTGCGACTAAAACTTTTCAAGCTTTAAGAATCTATATCAATAACGAAATTGAAGAATTACATTCCGGTCTTAATCACGCATTAAAATACTTAAAAAAAAAGGGAAACTTACATGTAGTTACCTTTCATTCTCTTGAAGATAGACTAGTGAAAAAATTTTTAAAAATAGTAAGTCAAAATAAAAAAGTAAATAAAGTTCTCAAACCTAGCAAAGAAGAGATAGAACATAATCCAAGATCTAGATCAGCTAAGTTAAGATTCTATGAGAAGAATAATTCAGAATTAAGTTATATACCAATTGAAGATTTGGGATTTAAACAATCATGATTAGTAATTTATTCAAAATTTTGTCAGTGATCATCTTACTCATAGGATTGCTTGCAATAATGATCATAAAAAATATATCAGCTGAAAAACAAAACTATATCAATGAATTAGAAATTACTTTTAGAGAAGAACAGAAAAAGAATGAACTTTATAAAATAGAATGGAATCATATGATCTCTCCTATAAATTTAAAAAAAATATCTGAAATGGTTATATCCAATGATTATACTAAATACTTCGTAGTTTTAGACAAAGATGATCTAGGTAAAGAGGATCAAGTATTTCAAGATATCATTACAGTTGATATGCCTTCTAAGAAAATTATAAGCCCTGCACGTTAGAATTTTGTGAGAAAGAAAAAAAATTCAGTAAAAAAGAAAATAGACATTTATCAAAAAAGTTTCTCATTTACTCATCGATACAATGCTGAAAAATTTGCAATTGATAAAATAAATTCAATAAAGCAAAGCTTCGCACTTAAGATTAATAATCGTTTAATTTTGTCAGCAATAATATTCAGTACGTTGTTTATTGCTATTACAATTAAAATGATGGAAATTAATCTCTTTTATGTTGAAAAAAACCGTTATTTTGTATCATCAACGGATAAGGAGAGGCGTAACATATTAGATAGAAACAATATTTCTCTAACAGCTAACTTGCTAATGTCTGACGTTGGTATTGACCCTAAAAAAATTTATGATCGTGAGGCATTCATTAAGAAAGTCTCATTATTGTATTATGACATATCAGCAATTGATTTAGAAAATAGAATTAATTCTGGTAAATGGTTTTATTTGAAACGTAATATAAGTCCCAATGAACTTCAGAAAATTATTGACCTAGGAGAAACTGGTATAGAGATAAGAGATATTTATAAAAGAAAATATCTTCATAAGGAGTTATTTAGCCATCTCATAGGAAAAGTAGATATTGATAACGATGGTATTTCAGGAATGGAAAAATCTTTCAATACATTATTAAATAATCAAAATGAAAACGATGTTATTTCCTCTGTAGATACAAGAATACAACACATAGTAAGAGATGAACTATTGGACTCTATGAAATTATATAAAGCAACTGGTGGATCAGGAATTGTTATGGAGGTAAATACCGGAGAGATATTGTCAATGGTATCCCTTCCTGACTTTGACCCAAATAGCAAAAATTTTGATGAAAATTCTGTATTTAATAAAAATACTTTAGGTGTATATGAATTTGGATCAGTTATGAAAATATTTACAACCGCAATTGGTATTGAAGAAAATATATTTAAGCCTAATACGCTTTATGAAATTGATGACCATATTTATGTAGGTAAACATAAAGTACACGATGTTCATCGTCCCTGTAAAACTAAAAAATGTACAGTTGAAGAAATATTTGTGCACTCATCAAATGTTGGAACCATTAATATGATTAGAGATATTGGTCCAGAATTACAGAAGAATTATTTATACGATTTAGGTCTTTTAGATCAAGTTATTGTAAACTTACCTGAACGAGCTGAGCCACTTATTCCAGATCCTTGGAGAATGGTTAATACTGAGTCCATTTCTTATGGTTATGGGCTGTCAATTTCTCCTCTTCATTTAGCTTTAGCTACCTCGACTGTAATAAATGGTGGTTACATTATAGAGCCGTCATTAATCAAAAAAGATAATCAAGTTTTTAAAAATCAAATATTTTCAGAGCAAACGAGTGAGATTATGAGATACTTACTTAATCGTGTTGTAGATGAAGGAACAGCAAAAGATGCTTTCGGAAAAGACTCTAATAAAAAGTATGCTGGTAAGTATAGTGATTATAAATATCTAGTTGGAGGCAAGACAGGAACGGCTAGGAAAATAAACAACAAGTCATATGCCAGTGAAAAAATGACAACATTTATTTCAGCTTTTCCGATCAATAAACCAAAATATCTTGTACTTATTTCATTAGATGATCCAAAAGGAATCGTGGGAGAATATGATACGCCCTATAATACATGGGGTTATACAGACGCGGGTTGGAACGCTGCAAGAGTTTCTCGGCAAATTATTGATAGAATAAGTCCTATTTTAGACACAAAAAGTAAATATTTATCAAGTGATAACTTATTAATTAATACATCACTATAATAAATGACAAAAAGTCGTCTTCTGAAACAAATTAACTCAGATAAAATAAAATATAAAAATATATGCTCTGATTCGAGAATTATAAATAAAGGTGATATTTTCTTTGCAATTCCAGGAAGTAACACTGATGGACTGAATTATGTTAATGATGCAGTAGCTAAAGGTGCATCTGCAATCGTTATTCCAATTAGAAAAAAATTAAAGATTTCATCAGACATCCCAATTTATAAAGTAAAAGATATCCGTAAAGAAATTTCTTTGGCAGCATTCATGGTCAATAGTGAATCAATAGAAAAGAAAATTGCTGTGACAGGAACAAATGGAAAATCTTCAGTATCTTTTTTTTTAAACTATATATTATCTAATCTAGGAGAAAAAACCGCAACAATAGGTACGTTAGGTAATTCTTTGGTAAGAAAATATAATAATGGAAATCTGACATCTCCTGAACCAATTAACCTATCAAAGCAGCTAAGAAAATTAAGCAAAAGTAAAATCAAGTATCTAATAATGGAAGCATCAAGTCATGGCTTACACCAAAAAAGATTTTATGGATTAAAATTTGATGCTTGCATACTTACAAATATTTCGCAAGATCATTTAGATTATCATAAAACTATGTCACATTACATAATGAGCAAGCTCAAACTTTTTTCTGATTATATAAAAAATGATAGTAAAATTATAGTTAACGCTGATACTAAATATATTAATAGAGTTAAAAGTTATTTAAAGAAAGAAAGCAATATCAGTCCAATATATTTTCAAAAAAATAACAAATTTAAAATAGTTAAGATAAAAAAAAATAAAAATAACTCAACAATAGTAGATGTAAAATTTGGTAAGGATCTTAAAAAATTTAAGTTTGCTAATTTTCCATTATTTCAAATTTATAACTTTTTACTGGCAACATTAACACTTCATTCTATGGGTCATAATTTAACTAAGATTCAAAAGTTAAGCCTAAAATGTCCTTCTGTACCAGGTCGCATGGAATTTGCAGGAAAAACAAGAAATAGTGCTTCTGTATACATTGATTTTGCGCACACACCTGATGCTCTTCAGAATGCATTAATAGAAGGCAGCAATCTTTGCAAATCAGAGCTGCATGTCGTTTTTGGATGTGGTGGAAACAGAGATTACTCAAAACGTCCAATAATGGGAAAAATTGCCTCAAAATATGCAAATTACGTTGTTATTACTGATGACAATCCACGCTTTGAGAATGCAAAAAAAATTAGAAACGAAATCATTGGTGATTGCAAAAACTTTTTCGAAATTCCAGATAGAAGAAATGCGATAAAACATACAATTAAGCAACTAAGAAAAGGAGATTTATTAATCATTGCAGGTAAGGGGCATGAAAAAAACCAAATCATTAATGGCAAGGCCTTCCCCTTTGATGATCTTAAAGTATCTAGAGGTTTTCTAAAATTATGAAATCGAGTCATATTTCAATTTCAGAGATTAATAATCTATTTAATACTAAGTATAGTGATATAAAAATTACAGGTGCATCACTTGATACAAGAACTTTAAAAAAAGGAAATATTTTTTTTGCAATTAAAGGAAAAAATAATGATGGTCATAAATTTATTAATCAAGCTGAGAAAAAAGGTGCCTCTATAGCTTTTGTCCAAAAAATTAACTCAAAAACTAGTCTTAAACAAATTAAGGTAAAAAACACTTTGTTTGCTTTATCATCTCTTGCTCGATATTACAGGTCCTTACTTAATACTCAAATTATTGGAATTACAGGTAGTGTAGGAAAAACTGGAACTAAGGATGCGATTTCGTTTATTTTAAAAGAGCATAAATATATTTTTTGCTCGAGACAGTCTTATAATAATAAATATGGAATACCATTAGAAATTTTAAATATGCCAAGAAAAACAAAATTTGGTTTTTTTGAATTAGGTATGAATCACTTTGGAGAGATAAAAAGCTTAGTAAAAATATTAAAGCCAAATATTTCTATTATTCTAAATATTGAAAACGTACACTTAGGTAATTTTAAATCGTTAAAAGAGATTGCTGCAGCGAAAAGCGAAATCTTTACATCTTCAAAAAATATAGATTCATTAATTCTTAATAAAGAGACCAATTATTATAATCTGTTATATAGATACTACAAAAATACTAATATAAAAAATTTTTATAATTATAGTAAAAATAATAATTCAAATGTCTATATAAAAGAAAGAAAGGTAATAAAAAAAAATATTCAGCTTAAAGTTAATCTTCCAGGAGATAAATTAATCAATTTTACTATTAGAATTGATCAGGAAAATTTAATTGATAATTGTTTAGCAATTATTACTTGCTTACATGCACTTAACATAGACTATAGAGTTATTAAAAAGTTTAAAAACGTACCCTTCACCAGTGGACGAGGAAATATGATTAGATGTAAGTATAATAGTTACAAACTTAAGCTCTATGATCATTCGTATAATGCGAGCCCAATTTCAATGAAGCAAACAATTGATATATTTGACAGATTAAAAGAAAAAAACATTGTTTATTTGATTGGTGATATGAATGAACTGGGTCAAAAAGCTAGTTACTACCACATTAATTTAATGAAGTTATTGAATAAGAAAAAATTTGAAAAATGCTTGTTTATTGGAAAACATTTCAAAAAGTTAGAAAACAAAATTTGTGATAAAAAGATTTCTTTTTTTAGAGATATCAATCAGGTTATCGACAATCTCGATGAAATAATAGAGAGTAATTATACAATTTTTGCTAAAGGATCTAATTCAATTAATATTGGAAGATTAATCAGTCATCTTAAACAAGAAAATTTATGATACTACATATTTTAGAAAACTTAAATATCCCAGACTTATATAATTTCTTCAATTATCTTACTGTAAGGATGGGCTTCGCTCTTTTTACTTCTTTTTTTTTCATATTGTTATTTGGTCCTATATTAATTAGTAAGATAAGTTCCTATCAGTCTATTGGACAGCCGATTAGAGAAGATGGGCCAGAATCGCATTTGATAGCAAAAAAAGGAACGCCAACCATGGGTGGAATTATCATATTGCTTTCCATAATTGGGTCTATTTTACTTTGGGTAAACCCAGATAGTCTAATATCTTGGCCAGTTATATTTATACTAGTTTGTTTTGGTTTAATTGGTTTTGCAGACGATTACTGTAAAGTTAGAAATAATTCAAGCAAAGGTATTTCAGCCAAAATACGAATATTTCTCCAGATTATTGTTTCACTTATATTTGTATATTGGATAACTACATACCATCAAATTGATATCAAGCTTTTATATTTACCTTTTTTAAAAGATGTTTTTATCAATTTAGGTTTTTTTGCAATACTATTTATTTTAATTGTTATCTTGGGATCAGCAAATGCAGTAAATTTGACTGATGGTCTAGATGGGCTTGCAATTGTTCCTATAATGATTGTTGCAGCAACATTTGCCGTAATTTGTTATTTAGCCGGCAATACAATTTTTGCTGAGTATTTATATATAAATTATTTGCCAGGGGCAGGTGAGCTCGCTGTATTATGTGCAGCAATTATAGGATCAGCGCTAGGCTTTTTATGGTATAATGCTCCCCCTGCAATGGTGTTTATGGGCGACACAGGCTCCCTTTCACTAGGCGCTGCATTAGGCGCGATTAGCATTTTATTAAAACAGGAAATAGTTTTAGCCATTGTTGGAGGAATCTTTGTAGCTGAAGCAATATCTGTAATATTGCAAGTCTCATCTTTTAAATTGACTGGAAAAAGGATTTTTAAAATGGCGCCATTGCATCATCATTTTGAAAAAAAAGGTCTACCAGAATCAAAAATTGTTATTCGTTTTTGGATAGTTGCAATAATTTTAGCACTAATTGGACTAGCGACACTTAAAATCAGATAAATAGATGATTAAACTCAAATCATTTAAGAATAAACACTTTCTTATTATTGGAATGGGAATTACAGGTATTTCCGTTTCCAATTCATTGCTTAAAGGTGGTGCAAATGTTTATTTCTGGGATGATGATCTGAAGAAAAGAAAAGCATCAAGTAAAAAGGGTTATCAATTAATTAATGATCAAAATCTAACTAAAATAGATTACATCATGCCAAGTCCGGGTATTACCACTACGGGAAAAAATGCACATAAATACATTAAAAGATTAAAATCTAAAAAATGTAAGATAATTAGTGAACTTGATTTATTTCAACTTTATATAAATAGCATAAATAAATTAAAAAAAATTAAGATTGTTGGTATCACTGGGACTAACGGAAAATCTACAACTGTTTCCATGATTCATCATGCTTTAAAAAAAAATAATGTTAACTCAGCTTTGATTGGCAATATTGGGCAACCTATATTTTCCTCAAAAAAGTTAAATCATGGTATCTATATTTTGGAACTTTCATCATATCAGCTGGAGCAAGCAAAAATATTTAAACCAGATATATCATGTATATTAAACCTAACACCAGATCATTTAGATCGTCATAATACCATGCATAGGTATGCTATCGCAAAGTGTAACATATTTCAGAATATGAGTGGAAGAAATGTTTGTTATTATGACTCAAATAAAAGAATAAAAAAAATTGCTACTATGAAATTAGATAAGAGAAAACTTAAACTGCTAATTCCAGTAAAAAAAATTAATGACAGTTTTAAAAATAATAAGAAACTCAACTTGATATCAAAAAGATATAATATGCAGAACTTATTTTTTTCTTTTTTAATATTAAAAAAATTAGGCTTAAAGATATCAGATATTTATAAGTCATTTTCTACATTTAATGGGCTGCCTCACAGACAAGAGATAGTTGCAAAGAAAAGGAATTTTATTGTGATAAATGATTCTAAATCGACAAATTTTGAATCTTTAGTACTAGCATTAAACAACTTCAAGAATATAATTTTGATTTGTGGTGGACAAATAAAAAATAATAAAATCAATGTATTAGACAAAAACCAACACAATATTATTAAGGTGATAGTAATAGGTGAGACTAGAAATATTTTTTTTAATTATTTTAATAAGTACGTGGATACCTCATATGTAAAAACCTTATCCAAGGCGGTTAAAATGTCATTAACTATACCAAATATTGTGAATGGGCATTGCACTATTTTGTTTAGTCCTGGAGCAGCATCGTTTGATCAATACAGTAACTTTGAAGAAAGAGGAGACGATTTTAAAAAAAAAATAAAAGCTGAAATTTTAAAATGACTAAGTCACAATTAGAAAAGTCCATCATAACTGATTGGATTTATGAAATAAATAAACCAATATTTTTTTGTGTACTAATACTAATTGCAGTTGGACTATTTATAAGTCTTACGATTAATCCTGGCACATCAAGGTATATTAATAATAATCTATTTTCATACTTTAATATTCAGGCACTTTATTTATTATCTGGATTTATTTTATTCATTTTATTTTCTTTTATAAATTATGAACGAATTACAAATATTTCCATAATTATGTTTGTAGGTTTAATAATTGTCTTATTCTTAACATTAATTTATGGAGTTGAGATAAAAGGATCGAGGAGATGGATTAATCTAAAATATATTACAATAATGCCTATTGAACTGATTAAACCATTTTACTGCATCATACTTGCAGCTGTTTTAAATAATCCAAATTTAAGAAACAGTTTTAGAAATTATGCACTTAGTTTCAGCATTTATGCTTTTATAGCTGCAATATTAGTTTTTCAGCCAGATATTAGTCAATTATTTCTTGTTTCAGTAATATACTTTTCATCAATATTTATGAGTGGATTTAGCATAATAGTGCTTACTTCAATTATTCTTGCTGGTTGCGTATTTTTTGTTTTCATATATTTATCTAATTTTAATGTTCAAAATAGGATCAATTCCTTTTTATCGCCTAATGATTTTGACGCAACACAGACTGAATTGTCGCTTCAGGCAATCAAGCAAGGTGGCCTTATGGGTGTAGGCCCAGGAAATGGAGTATTAAAGAATAAAATTCCTGAAGCGAATTCAGATTATATATTTTCTGTTATTGCGGAGGAGTATGGGTTATTAGGCTGCTTAATAATTTTGACAATATTCTTTATAATTTCCTATCAAGGATTCAAAAAAATATATAGTAGCAATAGCCACTTTATACAAATAAGTTTGTTTACCTTAATAATATATTTTTGCCTACAAGCTCTTATTCATATTGGAGTAAATATTAGACTACTTCCAACTACTGGTATTACACTCCCTTTTATTAGTTATGGCGGCTCATCAGTTATAGGCATGTCAATCACTTGTGGTTTTATTTTATCATTATCTAAAAATAGACATAGTTGATGAGTAGGCAATAGCATGAAAAAATTCTTTCTTGTTGGTGGTGGAACGGGTGGTCATTGCATACCTATGAGTGTATTATTTTCTGAAATAATTAAAAAAGATGAATGCTATATTTTAACAGATGAAAGAGGTCTTAAATATTTTGAGGATATATCAGCTAAGAAAAAAATATTAATAAAGAATTTAATTAATAAGCAAGGCAAAATTTCAAATCTGATTAATCTTCCATATCTTTTTATTCAGTCAATTCCCTATTATTTAAAATTAAGACCTGATTTCATTTTAGGCTTTGGTGGCTATTTTACTGTTCCAATAATGATTGCAGGGTGGTTGATGCGGTTCAAAATTTTCTTACATGAAGGTAATGCAATTATTGGAAAAGCAAATAGATTTTTATTAAACTTTACAAAGGATTTACTAACAAGCTTTGAAAATACTTTAATCCCTGGCAAGAAAAAAGATATTAAAAATAAATTGGTTGGTCTTCCCATAAGAATAAATAAAGAGAATAAGGTTTTCAATAATGATTCGAGTAGTGATTTTGTGATATGTATAATGGGTGGCAGTCAAGGAGCACAAAATCTATCAATTAATATTGCTGAATCCATTAAAAGTGTTCAAGCTAACAGCAAAAAAAAGATTAAAGTCTTTCACCAGTGTAGATCAGAAGATTTAGAGACTCTAAAAGCTTTTTATACGACTCATAATATCAATAATGAGGTAAGAGTATTTTTTGATGATATGACAAGAGTACTGTCACAATCTAATTTAGTGATTTCAAGATCAGGTTCATCAACAATTAATGAAATCATATATTATTGCATTCCTTCGATACTTATACCCTATCCGCATGCGGCAGACAATCACCAATATTACAATGCAACAAACTTGAATACATCAGAATGTACAAAAATTATTCCTGATGACTCTGTAAGTTTAGAAAATATTTTAAATTCAATTAATGAGATAATTAATGATAATGAAAAAGTGAATTTAATCAGGAACCGTTTGAAAGTTAGACGTATAAATAATCCGTCTAAAAATATATTAGATTATTTAGAGAGTTATTCGTGAAAATTAATAAAGAAACATTGATACATATAATAGGAATTGGTGGAATTGGTATGAGCGGTATTGCCGAAATTTTATCAGATATGCGATATAATGTTCAGGGCAGTGACATAAATATTAATTCAAACATACTTCGCTTAAACAAAAAAAATATCAAGACCTTTAGGGGACATAAGAAAGAAAACTTAAAAAATGTAAACTTGATTGTATATTCTACAGCAGTAAAAAATAGTAATATTGAGTTAAAATTTGCAAAAAAAAATAATATTCCATCAATATCGAGAGCGGAAATTCTTTCTCAAATAGTAAAACTAAAAAATTCAATTGCTGTTTCAGGATCGCATGGAAAAACAACTACTACATCTCTTATTTCTTCAATTTTGAATGCTGCGAAAATGAACCCAACGGTTATTAACGGAGGTATTATTAACCAGTTTGGAACCAATACAAGACTAGGTCGAGGAAAATGGATGGTTGTTGAAGCAGATGAATCAGATGGAACGTTCATAAAATTACCTTCTACTATTGCTGTAGTAACTAATATCGATAAAGAACATCTAGACTTCTATAAAAATTATAACAATTTACTATTCCAATTTAAAAAATTTATTACGCAAGTTCCATTTTATGGATTTGCTGTAGTGTGTATAGATGACCCCTCAATAAGAAAAATAGTAAATAAAATTACTACAGCTAATATTATTACATATGGAGAGTCTAAAAAAAGTGATATTCAAAGTAAGAAAATAAGACACAGCAGTAATGGAGTAGTTTTCAATGTTGAGTTAAAAAAAATTGATAAAACAATTAAAAATATAAGTTTACCGATGCATGGTAATTATAATATTAGTAATGCCTTAGCTGCCATAGCCATTTCTTCAGAACTCAATGTTAATCATGCTACGATAAAGAAAGCCCTATCTAAATTCACTGGTGTACAAAGAAGACTTACGCAACTTTGGGATAAAAAAAATGTCAAGGTCATAGACGATTATGCCCATCATCCAACAGAAATTAAAAATGTTATAGAGGGTCTTAAATACTCAAATCCAAAAAGAAAACTTATCGTCATCTTTCAGCCGCATAGATATACACGACTGATAAATTTAAAAAAAGAATTTAGTAAATGTTTCTCGAGGTGCGATCAGATATTTGTATCTAATGTTTATTCAGCAGGCGAAAATACGCCGCATAATTTTAAATTACAATCACTTATAAAAAGTATCAAAAAAAATTCTAGAGTTAATACAAATTTTTATGAAAATGATGAGCAGCTATTGAAATTAATTAAGTCTAGTAATAACAAACTCACCTTTTTATTCTTAGGTGCTGGAACAGTATCTCAGTGGGCTTCAGATTTTACTAAAAACTTAAAAAAAATATATGAATGAAAACCAACAAATTCTAAAAGAAATATTTTTAAAAAACAAAGTAAAAGGTAATTACAAATTTGATTATAATTTGTCTAAATATAGTTGGTTTGGAATTGGGGGCAATGCCGAAATTTTTTACATACCATCAAGTTTAGAAGAATTACAGTTAGTGTTATCTGAAAAAGAAGAGAATATAGATGTCACAGTTATTGGTTTAGGCTCAAATATAATTATTAGAGACGGAGGCATACCAGGCCTTGTTGTCAGATTAGGCAATGGATTCAACAATATTTCTCATAATAAAAATACAGTTTTTGCAGGAGCAGCAGTACAAGATAAAGTTTTATCAAAATATTGCTTGAAGAATTCAATAATAGGGTTTGAATTTTATTATGGAATACCTGGTACTGTGGGAGGTGCTGCATGTATGAATGCAGGATGCTTCGGCTCTGAAACTAAAGATTTTTTCATTAAAGCTAAATGCTTGAGTAGCCAGGGAGAACATGTTGAACTGAATTATTCTGAAGAATTATTTTCTTATAGAAAAAATAATTTTTTAAATAAACACATAATCTGCGAGGTTCAATTCAACAAAGAAATTGGAGATCCATTAACAATTAATAAAAGAATCGTTGAAATAAATGATCAAAGAAAAGAAACTCAGCCTCAAAAAGTGATGACTGCTGGTAGCACTTTTAAAAATCCTTTTGATCGTAGCGAGTTCAAAGCTTGGCAATTAATCGATAAAGCGGGATTAAGAGAATATGAATTAAATGGAATTTCATTCTCAGAAAAACACGCAAATTTTATAGTCAACAGACAGAAGGACTCTGCTAATTTAATTGAAGATTTTGGTGAAAATATAAAAAAAGAAGTAAAGAATAGATTAGGCATTGAATTAGAGTGGGAAATTAAAATTTTGGGTAATAGATGAGTATATACAATAAAGTTATGTTGCTTTATGGAGGCGTATCGGCAGAAAGAGAAATAAGCATTATAACTTCTAAAGAAATATCTAAGGCTTTAGTCAGATTAGGTTATGATGTAATTGAAATTGATGCAGACTTAGATCTTTCAGACCACATCTCTGAACATAAGCCCGATGTAATATTTAATGGCTTACATGGTACGTGGGGAGAAGATGGAGAAGTTCAAAAAATTCTTGAATTAAATAATGTACCCTATACACATTCAGGAATTGAATCTTCTCAATTAGCAATGGATAAACATAGGTCTGCAGAACTATTTATTGAAAATAATTTTAATTACCCAATAACTAATCTGGTGAGTATTAATAGTATTTATAAACACGCATTTCCTGAGTATCCGTTTGTTATAAAGCCAAGAAACGAAGGTTCCAGCGTGGGTGTTGGAATAATCAGGAATCAAGAAGAAAAAAAAAGATATTTAACAGATAATTCAAATAGAAATGAAGTTTTAGTACAGGAGTTTATAGATGGCCAAGAAATTAATGTTGCTGTAATTGGAAATGATAAAACTGGCTCAATAGAGATTGATCCAAAAAACGAATTCTATGACTATGAGTCAAAGTATTTTGATAACGGCAAGACTAAGCATATAATCCCACCAAGAATCAATAAAAATCAACTAGAAGAGGTAGAAGACCTAGCTTTAAAGGCACATAAAATTCTTGGTTGTAAAGGAATTTCAAGAACAGAGTTTATTTTGGAAAAAAATAGCAATCAGTTTTATATTCTTGAACTCAATACTCAGCCAGGAATGACACCAACTTCATTAGTGCCAGAAATAGCAAAAGACAAGGGAATAGAATTTGATGAACTTATTAATTGGATCTTAGAGGATGCAGGAACAAACCGTTAAATATATAAATATTATATGTTCTATATTGATTACATTTTTTTTAATGATTTCAGTATCGATATATTACTTTCCAAACTTAGCATCAAAATATTTTATTTTATCTAAAATAACCATTAACGGTTCAGAAAAATCTAATATAAATATAATCAAAAAAGAAATATATAATCATACCTCTGATTTATTATCTTTAGATTTAAAAGAAATAAAAGAAATTCTTGAGCAAGAGCAATGGATCAAAAGAGTAAACCTAAAGAAAGTTTACCCATCCACATTAGTATTAGACATTATTGAAAATGATCCATATGCAATTTTAAGAGATAAA
The DNA here is from genome assembly GCA_902580665.1 of uncultured Pelagibacteraceae bacterium. Classification (GTDB taxonomy): domain Bacteria; phylum Pseudomonadota; class Alphaproteobacteria; order Pelagibacterales; family AG-422-B15; genus CACNXQ01. The sequence goes on from CACHLP010000001.1 coordinate 39,084, forward strand.
GGTAAATATTATCTAGTAGATATTGATGGAACAATTATTACTGAAAAAAATAAAGATGATGAACTTGAAAATTTTATTATTATTTCAGGGGATGAGTCACCTCTAGCACTAAAAGGCCTTGTTAAGGAGCTGAATATTCATTTTTCTGAACTGATTTCACAACTGAATAAATTAGATTTTATAGAGAGAAGAAGATGGAATATAACTTTAAAAAATAATTTATTAATAAAATTACCAGATTCAAAAATTGATAAAGCACTAGAAAACCTAAAGAACCTATTTGTTAATGAAAAAGTATTGCAGAGTAATATAATTGAAATTGACTTAAGAATTGAGGGTAGGGCATCTTTGAAGGTAGATGAGGGAAAGATTAATTATGGTTTAAATGATATCTAATGTCACAAAGAAATATTTTCAGCGCAATTGATATACGTTCCGATAAAATAATTTGTTTAATTGCGCAAGAGTTGGAAATTATAAACCGTGGTAAAATTCTTCAATTAATTGGTATTGGCATCTCAAAACTGCCAATAAATTGTATCAAGCCGCTCTCACTGCCACACGTGGAAATTAGCGATTATATAAAAAATGCAATTACAAAGGCTGAATATGAGGCAAATGTAAAAATTACAGATGTTTTTGTAAGTATCTCGGAAAATATGACTTCAGAATATATTGATTTTAAAATTGAGAACGAAAATAATTTAATTGATGAAGATCACATAAAAGAATTTTTTAGGTCAAAATTATTTACCGGTTTATATACAAAGTTAAAAGAGCCATTGCATTCTTTTCCGATAAGTCACCGTATTGATAACAGAAAAAGTGTATCAGACCCGATTGGAATGAAGGCTAATAATCTTCTTACAAAATGGCATATAATCTCAGTATCAAAAGATTATCTTGAAATAATATATAAAACATTTCTGGAGATGGATCTAAATTTAAAACAAATAGTTTCTAGTAATTATTCAACAAGTCTAGCAGTATTAAATGAAGAAGAGTCTGACCAAGGCGCTATAACTATTGAAGTACAAAAAAATAAAACGGTCTTATCCTATACTTTTGATGGTCAATTAATTGGATTTGATATAATAAGAATAGGAACCTTCCATTTCACCAATGATATATCACAAATAAAATCTCTCACACTTGCGGAGGCTGAGAACATAAGAAAAAAGATTGATTTTTTTGATAAAGATAAAAAAAAGGATAAAGAACTCGATAAATATTATGATATTTATTTGTCTCGGGCTGAAGAGCTGACAAAAATTATTTCGACTACAGTAATGAAATCAAGGTTTAATTCGCTAGTATCAAACTCAATTATACTTACAGGGTATGGAGCAAAATCAATTAACATTCAAAAACTAATTAAAAATAAATTTACTAATTCATCATTTAGGCTGGGTTCAACAAGAAAAATAAATGGTTCCAAGACCTATCTCGATAATCCGTCATTAACTTCAAGCTTCGGTTTACTTTCTTATGCCACAAACCACGACTTAGAGGGTGAGACAAGCAATGAAAATCCACCAAAAAAATCAACATTATCAATAATTTATAATTTTTTTCGGAACTTATAATACGTAACAAAAAGTAATAATCTTTGTCTATCACAAGAGTGATAATCAAATTATAAAATTTGATAGTCATGCAAAAAACCCTTAAAAAAAATTTCACACTATCTGGCATTACTTTACATAGTGGCGAAATCAGCAATATAAAAGTTTACCCAGCCCCCGCAAACACTGGAATATTATTTAAAAGGACAGACCTTACAGTGCCTCATATTGAGACTTTGTTGAATGCAAAAATTGAAAACGTTGTATATTCTGAATTATGTACAAAATTGTCTAACGAATATGGTCACTCTGTGTCAACTATCGAGCACTTGATGTCTGCGTTCCATGGCTTGGGAGTAGATAATGCAATTGTTGAGATAGATAAAGCAGAGCTCCCAATTCTTGATGGCAGTTCTCTAGAATATGTATCAGAAATAGAAAGAGCAGGTATTAAAAATTTACAGGCAAAAAGAAAAATCATTAATATTATTCGACCTGTCATATTTAGAGATAATGATAGTTATATTAAAGTCACACCAGCTAATAATATGACTATTAACTATACAATCGTTTATGATCATAAATTAATTAAAGAGCAAAATTTTATTTTTGACCTAGACTCAAGACATAATTATAGAAATATTATTTGCAATAGTAGAACATTTGGATTCAAGGATGAAGTAGAATTTCTTAGAGACAAAGGATTAATAGCTGGTGGCTCTCTTGAGAATGCAATTGTTCTTAATAATGATGGCATAATGAATCAATCAGTACTTAGGCACGATAACGAATTTGTGAGACATAAAGTACTTGATTTTATAGGCGATATTTATTTAATAGGACATAGAGTGAATGGAAACTTTGAAATATTTAAGGGCGGTCACAGACTTACTCATGAACTAGTTAAATCAATTGTGTCAGATAGATCTAATTGGAAATATGATGATGACAAATCTGAATCAGACGAAATTACGTTTTTATCTCTAAATCAAAAAAAAGAGCTTTCAGCTTCAGTTTGAATCCCTAGATTTACCCTTTAATCTTAATAAATATACATTAAAATCATATTTGATGATTAATCTTAAAGCTTATGCTTCCTTATTAGCCTTTATACTGATCCTCACTGCGTGCTCAGATACTAAACTCATGACACCAGAAACCGAAGGAGAAAAGTTGCAAGTTCTATATAATAACGCAATGGAACTTGTAAAAAAAAGAGACTTTGTTGACGCTGCTATTTTATTTGAGGATATTGAAAGACAATACCCTTATTCAAAATGGTCAAATCAAGCTCAATTAATGTCTGGTTTTTGTTATTATAAGTCAAATATGTATAACGAAAGTTTAGATGCTCTTGAGAGATTTATAGCATTATACCCAGGAAGCAAAAAAATTTCTTATGCATATTATCTCAGAGCATTAAATTATTTTGAGCAGATAAGTGACGTAGAAAGAGACCAAACAACTACTGCTAAAGCCAAAAGGTCTTTTAAAGAAGTTATAAATAAGTTTCCAGATTCAGAATTTGCGAGCGATGCATTAATTAGAATAGATATTATTAATGACAGGCTTGCTGCAAAAGAAATGGAGATCGCAAGATATTATCAATTTAATCATCAATGGATATCAGCAATAAACAGATACAATACAATTTTAGACGAATATAAAACATCAATTTATACTGAAGAAACATTGCATAGACTTGTAGAAATATATTATTCACTTGGTCTTCATGATGAAGCAAAGAGATATGCTGCAACTCTTCAATTTAATTTTCCTGAAAGCGATTGGTATCTACAAAGCTACAAAATTGTAAAAGATCTTTCATAATTAAATTAAGTGACAATTACCCAAGAAAAAAAATTAAAAAAGTTAATTGATAAAATCAATTATCATAATGATCTTTATTATAATAAAGATAATCCTGAAATCAGCGATGCAGAATATGATCGTTTAATTGCTGAATTTAAGAAAACTCAAAAAGATTTACCCAATTTAAAAGATGAAGAAAACCCACTTATGAAGATTGGTGGAAAATCATCTGACGAGTTTACAAAATTTAACCACCCTACAAGAATGCTATCGCTAGATAACGCGATGACAAAAGACGACTTGGAAAATTTTATAAAAAAAATAATTAGATTTCTATCTTTAAAAGACACTGATATTCAATTTTCAATTGAACCAAAAATTGACGGATTATCTGTTAACTTAATATATGAAAGTGGCCAGTTAAAAGTTGCTGCGACGAGGGGAGATGGATTAAATGGTGAAATAATTACGAAAAATGTATCTACAATTAAAGAAATACCTAAAAAACTTAAGATTAAATCTCCACCTAAGAAACTAGAGATAAGAGGAGAGATCTTTATTACAAAAGAAGACTTCTTAATTTTAAATGAGAAATCTAAAAACCAATTCGCAAACCCTAGAAATGCTGCTGCAGGAAGCTTAAGACAATTAGATGTAAACATAACTAAAAGCAGACCATTGAAATTTATTGCACACGGCTTTGGAGCATATGAGAGGGAAAAAAAAACATACTTCGATCAAATGATGGAATTTAAAAGTTGGGGGATGCCAATCAGTCCTTATTTGACAGTTGCAAATGGCATAAATGATTTATTAAAAAATTATACTTTTATCAACGATATAAGATCAGAAATTCCATATGATATTGACGGGCTTGTTTACAAGGTCAACGATACGTTATATCAAAGTAGGTTAGGAATAGTTGGCAAGACCCCAAGATGGGCAGTAGCTCATAAATTTACATCTGAAACTGCTAAGACAAGTGTCAAAAAAATAGATATACAGATTGGTCGAACAGGATCAGTTACTCCGGTGGCGAGACTTGAGCCAATAAACATAGGTGGTGTTTTAGTCTCAAATGCAACTTTACATAATTTTGAGGAGATTGAAAAAAAAGACATACGAGAAGGAGACACAGTTGTAATTGAAAGAGCAGGTGATGTAATACCTCACATTTTAAATGTTGTACCAGATCAAAATAAAAAACGATCGTCGCTATTTAAACCTCCTAAAAATTGTCCTGTATGCGGCTCTTCTATTATTATTGACCCTGACGAAGTAGTAGTTAGATGTTCAGGCACATACATTTGTGAAGCACAGATTATTGGAAGACTAAAACATTTTGTATCTAGAAGCGCCTTAGATATTGAAGGATTAGGAGATAAACAAATTAATTTATTTTATAAAAAAAAAATTATTAGAAATTATGGCGATATCTTTAAACTTGAAAAGAATAGAAGCAAAATTGTAAATATGGAAGGTTGGGGGGAGCTTTCTTTTAAAAATTTAGTTGAAGCGATTAATGATAAAAGAAAAATTGAACTTTCAAAATTCATATATTCACTTGGTATTAGATTTATTGGTGAAAAAAATGCTCAAGCAATTGCTTTAGCTTTTAAGAGTACAAATGAATTCACAAGGTTTTACGATAATGATCAAGAGGTCAAAAAAGATATATTTAATATTTTAGAAAATACAGATGGACTTGGTCCAAAAGCAATAGAGTCTTTTAGAGAATACTTAGGTTATAGAGATAATAGAAATCAAATATTATCACTTATTGAGAAAGTTGAATTAGTTATAAGTTCATCAAAAATTATCAAATCACCAATTACAGGAAAAAAAATAATCTTTACAGGGACTTTAAATTCAATGTCAAGGGCTGAAGCAAAATCTATGGCTGAGAAATTGGGCGCTAAAGTTGTTTCAAGTATCAATAAATCTACTGACATACTTATTGCAGGAGAAAAATCTGGCTCAAAATTAAAAAAAGCAAATGAACTCGGAATTAAGGTTATGAATGAAGAGAGTTGGAGAAAGCTAAATTCTTTGTAAAGGCGCAGTCTGACCCATAAGCCAATTCCTCTCATTTGAGTTCATTGACGGCATTAATATGTTTCTTACCCTTTTATGATATCTATTCACCCAATCAATTTCATTTATAGTTAATAATGTTTGATCTATTAATAATCTTTCAAACGGAGCTATTGTTATAGTTTTAAAAGTTACATTTCCGTTTGATAATTTAGAAAGAATTAAGTTCTCAATTCTTATACCATAGTGATTTTCTTTATAATAACCAGGCTCATTTGAAACAATCATCCCATCTTCAAATTTAACTTTAGAATTTTTAGAAATTGAAGGAGGATTTTCATGAACATTAAGGAAGCAGCCAACCCCATGTCCGGTACCGTGATCAAAATTACAATTAATTTCTTTCAATGACTTCCTTGCTAAGTAGTCAAGTTTTTTTCCAGTTTCACCATATTTAATTTTGCTGCTTGCAACAGCAATATGTCCTTTTAAAACTCTTGTATACATTTCAATTTGTTCTGGTGAAGGCGTGTCAAAGCAAATTGTTCTGGTAACATCTGTAGTGCCGTCTAGATATTGAGCTCCTGAGTCTACTAAAAATAAATCTGAAGCCTTTATTGTTTTATTTGTTTTTTTATTAGCCCTGTAGTGAACAATAGCACCATTTGCACCAGTTCCTGCTATTGTAGGAAAACTTAATGAAAAGAACTTTTCATTTTTCCTTCTTTTATTATCTAAGTACCTAATTGCATCCAGTTCTGTTATTTTTTTGTTTTTAACTTTATTTTTTATCCAAAAAATAAATTTGGTAAGAGTGATGCCATCTCGCTTATGACATGCTATCATGCCATTTTTTTCTAATTTATTCTTCCTTGATTTTAGTAATTGAATAAGATCACCCTCAATTTTCAATTTAGCTTTATTTTTAATCTTACTGGCTAGACTGAATGACAAAGTATTAACGTCACTTATTATTTTTTCATTTTTGTCAAAATTATTAACAAAATTGTTAATCTCTAGAGTATTCATAAACTTTATATCAACATCAAATTTTATATTTTTGGAATTTGTAAAATCAGAAAAAATATAACATTTTCCAGATTTATGAATTAAAGCCTTTGACAGGAATAAAGGGGAATATTTAACATCTTTTGCTCTGATATTGAACATCCATGCAATTGAGTCGCATGCGGTAATTAAAAAATAGTCTGCTTTTGAATTGAGCAAATATTTCTTTATATAATTCACTCTACCCGATGCATTTATGCCACCTACTGCAAATGGTTTTGATTTCTTTTTCTTTGGCCTATCATTCCAGATCTGATCAATTAAATTTTTATCAATATTCTTAATCTTTACACTTTTGCTAATATTTTTTCTAATATGGGCTACCCTTTGATAAGTAATTGTATTCCCATCTATACCTATTGATCTTGGTTTTTTATTTTTTAGTAAATCAATAGGAGTTAAATCTGAATAATTATAGATCTTGAAGTTTTTCTTATTTACTTCTTGTGAGGCTTGTATAGTGTATCGGCCATCAACAAAAAGAAACGCCTCCTTATTACCGATAATAATATCTCCCGCAGATCCACTAAAATTACTGATCCATTCTAGCCGTTTGCTATACTCTGGTAAAAATTCATTTTGATATTCGTCTGAATGTGGAAGAATATAATACTGAATATCGTTCTTTTTTAGTAAAAATCTAATTTTGGATAATTTATTGTCGTTGCTTAGCATGGTTTTAGAAAATCAGAAATTAGCTTTTTTTTACCGTGTTTGTCAAAATAAACGATAGCCTTGGCCCCATCTATATCTTGAATTGTCCCGATACCAAACTTTTTATGCTCAACAGTTTGTCCAATCCGAAGGATAAGGTCATCGTTTATATCTTTTACATTTTCGATTTCCATATCTACCACAGTTCTATAACTAGAGATCTCATTATCTTGAAACGAAATCTTTTTTGGTTTTAAAACATAATCTTGGTTAAATTCGTCAAAATGAGGTTCTTGAAAAGAATTTAAATGATCAGATGCGTGGTTGATTGTCTTTATGATGTCTTGATCTAATTCATCAATGAACCTCGATTGAAGTGAAGGCATCCAATTATTTTGAAAACGTCTTGTCATGGACGTTATAATATTAATTTTTTTCTTTGCTCTTGTTATTCCTACATAAGCCAGTCTTCTTTCTTCTTCGATGCCCTTGTTGCCACTTTCATCAATTGTTTTTTGGTGTGGAAATAATCCTTCTTCCCACCCCGGCAGTAAAACAAAGTCATACTCAAGTCCTTTTGCAGCATGTAATGTCATTATACTTACTTTATTATCAATATTATTTTCATCTACTGCTGTTACTAATGAAATATGCTCTAAAAACTCCTCAATACTATTGTAGTCTTGCATTGCAACTATAAGTTCTTTTATATTTTCAATTTTTGTTTGCGCAGATACATTTTTGTCATTTTTAAGCATATTCATGTATCCAGACTCATCTAATAATACCTTCAAAATATCATAGAATGGAACACTCTCGACCATTGACTTTCCTCTGTCTATAACGCCAATAAATGATTTTAAACTTTCAGAAATTTTTTTTGTTAGTTCATCAGTATCAATCATATTTTTAGAAGCTTGGTAAAGGGAAATTTTATTTCGATTTGCAAGTGAGAGGATATGATTAAAGGACTTTTCACCTATTCCTCTTTTTGGCACTGTAAGTGCTCTTTCAAAGGCAACATCGTCCTGACTTTCATAGACTAATCTTAAGTAAGAAACTGCATCTTTTATTTCAGCTCTTTCATAAAATCTAATTCCACCTATAATACGATATGGAATTGAATACTTAATAAGAGATTCCTCTATTTCTCTGGATTGAAAAACAGCTCTTACCAAAATAGAAACATTATTTAAATCAGGGTTATCTTTTTTGTAATCTAAAATTTCTTGTGCAACAAGGTTGGCTTCGTCACGACTTGTATTAACTAAATGCAAATAGATTGGTTCACCAGTGCCTTGGTCAGATATTAATTCTTTTCCAAGTCTCATTTCATTATAACTTATAAGTGACGATGCAGATTTTAATATATTGTTTGTTGATCTATAGTTTTGTTTTAACCTTATGACTTTTGCATTCTCAAATTCTTTTTCAAATTTTAACATGTTGTCTACTTCAGCTCCACGCCAGCTATAAATAGATTGATCATCATCACCGACGCAGCATATATTAAGATTTACAGAAGCGAGAAGTTTCAACCATATATATTGTGCTGCATTCGTATCTTGATATTCATCAACATGTATATATTTGAAATTTGACGCATATCTTTTTAAAATATCATCTCTCTTAAATAAATTTATACATTGCAATAGTAGATCTCCAAAATCTAAACAATTAATTTCAAATAATCGTTGCTGATAGATTTTGTAAATTGTTGAACTTTTGTCATCAATAAGGTTATCAAGACGTTCGGCTTTAATATCATCAGGGTTCAGTGCTTTATTTTTCCATTGGTCAATTTTTGATTGAATAAGTTTGGGTGAGAACTGAGATTGATCCAGGTTTTCAGCTTTAATAATTTGCTTTATAAGTGAAAGCTGATCGTCTTTATCCAATATTGTAAAACTTGACTTAAGACTTAATACTTCGGCGTGATTTCTAATAATTTTTGCTCCAATTGAATGAAATGTTCCGATCCATGGAATTCTATCCATGCTTTGATTTACTAGTTGCTGAACCCGATCAGCCATCTCACGAGCAGCTTTATTGGTAAATGTCACACAAAGTATTTGAGATGGAAAAGCAAGGTTAGTCTTTACAATATGCGCCACACGTGTTGTTAAAACCCTTGTTTTTCCTGTTCCTGCTCCTGCAATAATTAGGTTTGGACCTTCTGTACTGCAAACTGACTCATGCTGTAATTCATTTAAGGTATCTAGGTATTGGGAATTGCTCATGTTCGATTTTTTATGTGATTCAAGACATATAGTCTAATAGCGCTTGATAAATTTGAAGTTGTTTTTTTCTGATCAATGTCAGAAATTAATCGATCAGGCGTAGTGTTGTTTTGTTTGCTAAGAGCAACAATTTCATCCCAAAATTCTTTTTCTAGAAATACACTCGTAATATGGCCGTCTAGATTGACTGTACGCTTTTTAGAGTTTTGCATTTAGAATAATCAAGACGAAGAGATCATCTTACTTGGATTTAAAAGTGATTTAATTCTCTTATTTTCTAGATATTTTAAAATTTTGTTTGCCTCTAAAAGAGATATATTTTTCTTGTGGGCTAATTTAGCCAACTCAGCTGCCTTCGTATAGCCAATTTCTGGAGCAAGAGCTGTTACTAGCATTAATGAATTTTCAACGCCATGTTTAATATTTTTTATATTGGGCTTAATACCTTTAAGGCATTTCTCATTAAAATTATGTATAGCTGAAGCAAGTAAATTAATCGAATTAATAATATTTAGGCCTATCAGTGGTTTAAATGCATTAAGCTCAAAGTGACCTTGTGAACCTGCAATTGAAATAACATTATGCAAACCCATTACTTGCAAACATACCATTGTCAAGGCTTCACTTTGAGTAGGATTAACTTTACCTGGCATGATTGATGATCCAGGTTCATTCTCAGGCAGGCTGAGCTCACCCAAACCTGAGCGAGGACCTGATGCTAAAAGTCTTATATCATTTCCTATTTTAAATAAATCAGTGGCAATTACATTAAGTATGCCAGATAGTTCTAATATTGAATCATGAGATGCCAGTGCTTGAAATTTATTCGTAGCGGGTTTGAATTTTGACTTAGTTATTTTACTTATCTCTGAAACCACAACTTGATCAAAACCACGTTTCGTATTTAACCCTGTACCTACAGCAGTTCCACCTTGAGCAAGGTAACTTAAGTTAGTTAAAGCTCCTTCAACTCTCCTTATATTTGAATTGATTTGCGCCTGATACCCAGAAAATTCTTGCCCAAGAGAAAGCGGAGTCGCATCCTGTAAGTGAGTTCTTCCAATCTTTATAATACTTTTCCATTTCTGAGATTGTGATTTTAATACTTTTTCCATACTTTTTAATGCGGGGACAAGCTCACTTATAATTTTTAATTTAGATGCAATATTCATAGCCGATGGAAAGCTGTCATTGGTTGATTGACTCTTATTAACATGATCATTTGGATGAACAGGTGAATTGCTTCCAAGCTTTTTCGATATTTTCCTGTTTGCTATATTGGCAATAACTTCGTTTACATTCATATTTGTTTGAGTTCCAGATCCAGTCTGCCATACGGAAAGTGGGAAATGTTCGTCAAACTTTCCTAAAGAAACTTGTTTAGCAGCGTCAATAATTGCACGAGCTATTTTAGGACTCAGAAGCTTTTGTTTTAGGTTGGCTTTTGCGCATGACATTTTAATAATTGCTAACGCATGAATTATCTCAATTGGCATTATATCATTGCCAATTCTGAAATTCTTCAATGATCTTTGAGTTTGTGCTCCCCATAGATTACTATTAGCAACTTTAATCTTACCTAAACTGTCTTGCTCTTGCCTCGTTTTTTGACTCATGATGAATGTACTATAGTACAATAATATATTACATATGGTAAGCGATTACGCTTTTTCAATGGTAATTCTATTATACTACTGCAAATCCGAAATGAAATGCCAGTAATAACAAGAAAATTAATGAGAGTGCAGCTAGGTAATAAGGAATCATGAACTTGAATTATCAGAGTCTATAATTTTTAAAACTAGTAATTTTTAGATGTTTTAAAAACGTACAAGTAAATTATGCTAAATTTTTTATGTTAAAAAATCGTCAAGATAGCCCTTCAGGAAAATTTTTAAATTTTGAATTTATAAAGGAAGAGAATGAGATTTTGTTTTTTGATATAATATTTCCCCCAGAGACGGCAAGTCCACTCAATTTAGTTCAAGGCGGTATGATTGATGCGGCTTTAGATGAAGCCACTTCTATGACAGCATATATTGCTTTTAACGAAAAAAAACTCCCCCTCACAACGGATCATCATGTCTTATTTCATAGGCCAATGCCGTTAGGTAAAGCAACTATTCAAACTAAAATTATAAAATATGGTAAAACTGTTACTACTATTGAGGGAAAGTTATTTGATCAGAACGAAAAGTTAGTTGCAACTATGCTACACACCGCTTTGCCAACTAATATTCCAAATCAATAAGCAAGTATTTTAATCAAAGCATTCGACTGCAGTAAATGCACATGTTGAATAATGAAATATTGAGCTAGCTGTATCATTTATTGTTGATGCAATTGTATCAGCAGTTGTTACCACAGCACACCCACTACATATTAGGAATATTATGAGAATAGTTATTATTTTTTTGTTATCACTCATATTATTTAGAGGGAGACTTCTGTTGCCCGGTGCCTCCCAAACCGCGCTTGCTTAATTATATTAAGCAGCGAGCGCTAATTTATTGTTAGCATTTAAAAGTTAGCCCGATAACGGCGGTACAATGCCGAGAGAAAAACTCACTTTTAAACATTCGTCGATCCTATATCACCCCCTTAAAAAATGGTGGAGGTGCCGGGTACTGCCCCCGGGTCCGTAATGGGTATTATGTAAGCCGTTTATCCCTATAGCTAGGATATCCCTAGCTATTTGAATATAGTTTGATATTGTATCTTTTTAAAGAGGCTATTCTTATTATAATATGTCATTATTGTTTGATTCACAAAAATGCCTGTAAATAAAGAACAACTGGAAGAGATTGAAGCTTTACGCTCTGAAAAAACTGAGACTAGTAGAGTAACTGCTCCAGGGTTAGAGGCTGTTTTGTATCAGCCCATTGAAGTTCTCGATCATGGCTTCGTTCGCGTAATTGACTATATGGGCGATGACAGCTCTGTAGTTCAATCAGCCAGAGTTTCTTATGGTAAAGGTACAAAGAAAATTTCAAATGATAAAGGTCTAATTAAATACTTAATGAGACATCGCCACTCAACCCCATTTGAAATGTGTGAGATAAAATTTCATATAAAGTTGCCTATCTTTATTGCCCGTCAATGGATTAGACACAGGACTGCAAACGTAAATGAATATTCAGCCAGATATTCAATACTTGATAAAGAGTTCTACATACCCTCTGCAGAAAATTTAGCGGCTCAATCACAGATTAATAACCAGGGTCGGGGGGATGCACTAACTGATGATGAAGCGTCAAATGTTATTCAAATTTTAAAAAATGACGCGGAGCAAACATATTCAAACTATGAGACGCTTCTAAATGAAAATTCTGCAGGTGGGGTTTTGGATGAAGGCAAGTTGGGTATTGCTCGTGAACTTGCCAGAATGAATCTTACATTAAATACGTATACACAATGGTACTGGAAAATTGACCTTAATAACTTACTTCATTTTTTAGCTTTAAGAGCTGATGACCATGCACAATACGAGATCAGAGTTTATGCAGATGTAATACTTGATTTGGTAAAAAAATGGGTTCCTCTTACCTTTGAAGCATTTGAGGATTATCGCATGGGAGGTACAGAGTTATCGGCAAAAGAAATTCATCTGATGAAAAAACTTATTAAGGGTGAAAAAGTTTCATTTGAAGAGGAAGGCCTATCAAAACGAGAATGGAGTGAGCTTCAAAAGAAATTTGACCTTAACTAGTATTAGATAGTTTTTCTAATTTTAGCCTTTTAATTAATGACTCTGCTAACTCATTAAATATTTTACTGACTTTGTGGTCTGGCACTAAATCGGTCAAAGGATGACCTTTGTCACTCTGTTCCATGAGCAATGGATCATGTGGTAAATTTGCTAAAATTTCATAATCATATTTTTCAGCTATATCTTTGGTTTTGCTCTCACCATAAAGACTGTATTCTTTACCAGTGTCTGGCGCTAAAAAATAACTCATATTTTCAACTATACCAAGTATCGGGACTTTAGTTTTCTCAAACATTTTTAAACCGCGTACAACGTCTATCAAAGCAATATCTTGAGGTGTTGTTACAATAACGCTGCCTGAGATATTAATTTTTTGAATAAGTGATAACTGAACGTCGCCAGTACCAGGAGGTAAGTCAATAACCATAATATCTGCTTCACCCCAATTAACTTTATCGATCATTTCATTAATTGCCTTCATGACCATAAGTCCTCGCCAAATAATTGGATTTTCATCATTTACCATATAGCCCATAGACATTGTGGAAACACCATATCGATCTATAGTTTCTATCTTTTCGCCATCTGAGGAGGGCTTTTCATTCACGCCAATCATTTTTGGAATTGACGGTCCATAAATGTCAGCATCTAAAAGACATGTTTTAAATCCCAGAGATTTGAAAGCGCAAGCAAGGTTTACCGCTACGGTTGACTTACCAACGCCACCTTTTCCAGAGGCAACAGCTAAAATATATTTTATTTTAGAGGTACCAGCGTTATTTGATTTTTTTACCTGAGCAACATTTTCTCTATCATTTTCTGAATTTTCTTTGTGATAAGTTGTAATAATATTTACTTTTGTAATGCCTGGGATTTCTCTGAGAGCAACTTGGGCATCGTTATATATTTTTTCATTCTTTTTTTGATCAATTTCATCAAATTCTAATATGCAATCAATTTTACCCTCATTGGCGTTGATATTTTTAACCATACCTAATGCAACGATATTCTCGCCTTTACTGTCGTTCATTACTTGTCCAAGTAAGTGTAATGCTTGATTTTCTAGAGTTTTTGCCATTTTTTTTGAACTTGTATTATAGTAATTAATAACAATATATCATAAGTATACTTGTAATTAATTGCTTTTAACCATTATTACCATATATAAATATTCAATTAATAATATGTCTTGGTCTGATAACAAAAACAATGATCCCTGGGGATCTTCTGGCAACGGCAGCGGGAGACGTGGCTCTGGTCCAAACATGGACGATGTTATTCGCAATGCTCAAAATAGATTTAAAGGAATGATGCCTGGCTCTTTTTTTGGGAAGTTGGGACCAATGGTTATTATAGGGATTCTAATACTCATTTGGTTAGCAAGTGGATTTTACAGAGTGCTTCCTGATGAGCAAGGAGTAGTTCTTCAATTTGGAAAATATACAAAAACTACGCAACCTGGTCTAAATTATCATCTTCCTTATCCAATTGAGAGAGTTTTCACTCCTAAAGTTACAAAAATTAATAGAATAGATGTTGGTTATCGTCAAAGCCCTGACTCAAGGGTTACAGCAATTCGTGACGTCGAGGAAGAAAGTTTGATGCTAACTGGAGACGAAAATATTGTAGATATTGATTTTTCTGTTTTCTGGTTAATTAACGATGCTGGAAAGTTTTTATTCAATGTGCAGGCGCCTGAGTTAACCGTAAAAAGCGCCGCTGAAACTGCTATGCGTGAGTCCATAGGCCAAGCTTCAATTCAATCTATATTAACTGAGGGAAGGACAGAAATTGAAGATAAAACACGAGTATTAATTCAAGAGATATTGGATGAGTACGGAACTGGAATTACCATAACTCAAGTTCAAACGCAAAAAGCAGATCCGCCAGCTCAAGTTATTGATGCTTTCAGAGATGTCCAAGCTGCACGTGCAGATAGGGAGAGACAACGCAATGAAGCTGAAGCTTATGCCAATGACATAATTCCAAGGGCTCGAGGTGAAGCAGAGCAGATACTTCAATTAGCTGAGGGTTATAGGCAAAAAGTTATAGCTGACAGTGAAGGTAAGGCCGCAAGGTTTTTATCAATTCAAGCAGAGTATGCTAAAGCTCCATCTGTGACAAAAAAGAGAATTTTTTACGAAACCATGGAAGATGTTTTTTCTGAGATGGATAAAGTAATTATTGATAAGACTGGAGGGGACTCAGTAGTGCCTTACTTGCCTTTACCAGAATTGAAGAAAACACAGGATTAAATATGAGAGCGTCTAGAATTTCCCTTATTTTAATTGGCCTAATTGCCATAATTTCTTATTTTACGTTGTTCACTGTTTTGGAAGTAAAAAATGCTATTGTCCTTCAGTTTGGTGATCCAAAAAGAGTGATTACAGAACCAGGACTTAATTTCAAGATTCCTTTTATTCAAAATGTTATATTTATTGATAACAGAATACTAGATATTGATGCACCTGCAGCTGAGATTATTGCTTCTGATCAAAAGAGACTCATTGTTGATGCATTTGTAAAATTCAAAATTGTAGATGTGTTAGAATTTTATAAAGCTCTAGGAAATGAAAATGTAGCGAGATCAAGAATATCTGCTGTTGTTAATTCTCGAATTCGTGGTGTCTTAGGTGAAGAACCTCTGGCATCAGTTCTATCAGAAAATAGATCTAAACTGATGAAACAAATTACCTCGCTTGTTGAAGCTGAAGTAAATGATTTTGGTATTGAGATAGTTGATGTAAGAATTAAGCGAGCAGATTTACCTGAGGCAAACAGTCAGGCTATTTTCGCTAGAATGCAGACAGAAAGAGAGAGAGAAGCAAGAGAATTTAGAGCACAGGGTGCTGAAATGGCACAAAAGATTAGATCTACAGCTGATAAAGAAGTTACAATAATCAAATCTCAAGCTGAAAAAGAAGCTAATATAGTTCGTGGTGAGGGTGATGGCATGGCAAATAAAGTTTTTGCTGAAGCATTTGGTAAAGATCCTGAATTTTTTGCTTTTTATAGAGCAATGCAGGCTTATACTGAAGGTCTTAACAGTGACGACACAACTATGATATTGTCTCCTGAAAGTGAGTTTTTTGAGTACTTTGGGGACTTTAGCAGCGTAGGAAATTAACTAACATAATCTCCCAAAATTAAATATGACCCAATTCGTATTAGGTTCCTTAGGCATGTTATTAATAATAGAAGGCCTTCTTTACGCCTTGTTTCCAAATAGAATGAAAGCAATGATTACCAGTATGTTGAATATGAATAACGACACATTAAAATGGGGTGGACTAATGTCTGCAATATTAGGATTTATAATGCTTTGGATGGTGATTGAATGATTAAACTGTATTTTATTTTTCCATTATCCATATTATTCTACTTCAACAGTTTATTACTTTCATTTGCTTTTACTGGCCCAGATACATTTGCTGATTTAGCTGAAAGTGTTTCTCCTTCAGTAGTTAATATATCAACTACAGGAGTAATAGAACAAACTGGTCCTGAAGTCCCATCTATTGAAGATTTCTTTAACTTCCCATTTAATATGCCCCGCTCTGAGCCATCAGAACGTGAGTTTAGTTCTCTTGGCTCGGGCTTCGTTATCTCTGAAGACGGTTTTATTGTCACCAATAATCATGTAGTAGAAAATGCATCCGATATACAGGTTATATTTACAGATGGTACTAAAATAGAGGCTAAATTAATTGCGGCTGATGCTGAAACAGATCTAGCACTTTTAAAGGTAGATGCAAATAACCTTGATTATCTCGAATTTGGCGATTCTGATACAGCTAAAGTAGGGAACTGGGTAATGGCAATTGGAAATCCTCACGGCCTAGGGGGAACTGTCACCGCTGGAATAGTTTCTGCAAGAGGAAGAATGTTAGGAGGGAGATACGATGACTTTATCCAAACGGATGCCTCAATAAATAGAGGTAATTCAGGCGGACCTCTTTTTGATTTAGATGGAAAAGTAATTGGAGTGAATTCTATGATAATTTCACCGAGCGGTGGATCAATTGGTATTGGCTTTGCTATTCCTTCTAACTTGGCAAAAAATATTATTGCGCAACTAAAGGATAATGGAGAAATAGAAAGGGCATGGCTAGGAGTAAGAATACAAGAAGTAACCGAAGAGATAGCTCAAAGCTTGGGCCTCACTAAAACCTATGGCGCTTTAGTTCAAGGCTTAACACCAGACAGTCCAGCTCTTAGTGGAGGCATAAGAGAAGGTGATATAATTATTGAGTTTAATGGAAAAGAAGTTGAGTCAGTTCAAACGCTTCCCAAATTAGTAGCGGATGCTAATATAGGAGAAAAAAGCACGGTTGTTGTATGGAGAGATGAAAAAGAAGTTATATTAAATGTCAATCTTGGTAAACAACCATCCCTTCAAGAGCTTGCTAATATTGAAAATAATGGATCATCAATTAATGTAGCTGAATTGGGCATAAAAATACGAACAGTTTCAGATGAAGATAAAGACAGGTTGCAACTGTCATCGACTCAGCAAGGTGTTATAATATCTGAAATAGATAATGATTCATTTCTAATAAGACAAAACATAAAAAAAGATGACATCATAATTGAAATACAAAACAAAGTTGTAAGTTCAACAGGAGATGTATTAGAAATTATTGATGAAGTAATTGCTCAAGGAAAAGAAAATATTTTGATAGTTTTTTATGCTGGTCCTAATTCAAGAAAATATATAGGCGCAAAACTATCACTTGATTGATTGTATATGTCTAAAGATTTAATAATTATCTTTGGACCTACAGCAAGCGGAAAATCTAAAAAAGCAATTGACATAGCTTTAAATCATAAATCATCGATCATTAACTTGGATAGTATTCAGGTTTATAAAGATTTGAAAATCCTAACCGACAGGCCAACAGATAAAGACCTAAGTCAATGCAATCATAGATTATATGGATATCTCTATGGCAATGAACCAAGCACAGCAGCGTCATGGTTAAATGATGCAGTAAATGAGATTAAAGAATGTTTCAATAATAAAACACTTCCAATTTTAGTAGGTGGCACAGGAATGTATTTAAATGCACTTAAGTTTGGCTTAGCTGATATCCCAGATATTGATGATGCAACAAAAAATGAAACCCAAGACTTATTTGATAGTCATGGACTTAGATTTCTTTTTGATGAGATAAAAAAAAGTTATCCATCAACTAAAATTCAAGAAAATGATAGACAAAGAATATTCAGAAGCTATTCACTTTTAAAACAAACTGGTAAAGTGTTAGAGCAATGGCAATTAAATACTTCTCCTGCAATTGACGATATTGATTACCAAATATTAATAACAACTACCGATAGACATAAACTGTACCATAAGGCTGAATTAAGAGTTGACCGAATGTTTGAAGACAATGTGGTTGACGAAGTAAGTGATTTATTAAGTAAAGGTTATGTTGATAATAATTCTATTATGAAAGCTATAGGAGTTAGGGAAATAAGGAGTTTCTTGAATAAAGAAATTGATCTTGAAGAATGTAAAAATATCATCAAAAAAAATACCAGAAATTATATAAAAAGACAGCTGACTTGGATAAAAGGTAATAATATTACGCAAAACATAGATAAAAAGAAATATATGTAATCTTATAATCTTATATTCTTTTCATTAATTTAATTATATTTGACTTTTATTACAAATCTACTTAGAAGGTCACTTCTAAATTAAGGGGAATTTATGGTAAACATTCATATGACAGGTGCTCAAATGGTTTTAAAAGCATTTGAAGATCATCAAGTTGATACAATATTTGGCTATCCTGGTGGAGCAGTTTTACCCATATATGACGAGTTAGCTAAGGAAAGAGATACAAACCAGCCTATTAGGCACTATTTAGTGAGGCACGAACAAGGCGCATCTCATTCTGCTGAGGGATATGCTAGATCAAGTGGTAAAGTCGGGGTAATGCTTGTTACGTCTGGTCCTGGAGTTACAAACTCGGTTACAGGTTTAACCGATGCTATGATGGATTCTATCCCTATTGTTTGTATAAGTGGTCAAGTACCTACTCATTTAATTGGCACTGATGCTTTTCAAGAATGTGATGCTGTTGGTATCACAAGACCTTGCACAAAACATAATTGGCTTGTTAAAGATATCGATGATCTTTCAAGAATTCTTCATGAAGCATTTTATGTTGCATCAAGCGGAAGACCTGGACCAGTTTTAGTCGATATACCAAAAGATATTCAATTTCAGACTGGAACATATATTGGCCCTGAGACTGTTAAACATAAATCGTATAGACCAAAGTTAAAAGCAAACATCGATCAAATTGATGATGCGCTAAAGTTAATAACGAATGCTGAAAAACCTATTTTTTATACTGGTGGAGGTGTTATTAATTCTGGAAATGCTGCTGTTCAATTACTAAGGGAATTTGTTCGGTTAACTGGTTTTCCCATCACATCTACGTTACAAGGATTAGGAGCCTATCCAGGTGATGATTCACAGTTTATTGGCATGTTAGGAATGCATGGTACTTATGAAGCTAATATGGCTATGAATGAATGTGATTTAATGATTAATATCGGAGCCCGATTTGATGATAGAATAACTGGCAAGATTGACGAGTTTTCACCAAACTCTAAAAAGATCCATATTGATATTGATCCTTCTTCAATTAACAAGATTGTTAAAGTTGATGTGCCATTAATAGGTGATGTTGCTCATGTGTTGGAAGACTCAATAAAGTTATGGAAGTCTAAAGTCTATAAAATCAATAAGGCCCCACTCAAGGAGTGGTGGAAAACAATTGATAAATGGAAAGAGATAGACTCACTTAAATATACAAATGATAAAAACACAATAAAACCACAATACGCAATTCAGAGATTGTATGAGTTAACAAAGGATAAAGATGTATTTGTTACAACTGAAGTTGGCCAACATCAAATGTGGGCTGCTCAATATTATAAATTCAATAAACCTAACAGATGGATAACATCGGGTGGATTAGGAACAATGGGTTTTGGCTTACCCGCAGCGATTGGAGCGCAGGTAGCTCATCCTGATAAACTAGTTATTGATATTGCTGGAGAGGCATCAATCTTGATGTGTATACAGGAAATGTCGACAGCCCTTCAACACAAATTGCCTGTAAAGATTTTTATTATTAACAATCAGTACATGGGAATGGTTAGACAATGGCAGGAGCTGCTTCATGATAAAAGGTATTCCCATAGCTATACTGATGCATTGCCAGATTTTGTTAAACTCGCTGAAGCTTATGGCGCTAAGGGCATAAGAGCTCAAAAACCACATGAGTTAGATAAAGCCATAAATGAAATGATCGAATATGACGGTCCAGTTATATTTGATTGTGTTGTGGAACAGAATGAAAATGTGTTTCCAATGATTCCATCAGGTAAAGCACATAATGAAATGCTGCTTGGGGACGAAACTGAAAAAGAAGAGATCTCAGATGAAGGAAAAGTTTTAGTCTAATGAGTAAAATAGTTTCAAAGCATACAGTATCAGTACTAGTTGATAATGAACCAGGTGTTCTAGCGAGAGTTATAGGTTTAATATCTGGAAGAGGTTATAATATAGACAGTTTAACAGTGGCTGAAGTTGATGCTGAAAAACATATTTCAAGAATTACAATCGTGGCTCCAGGAACTGAACAAACTGTCAATAAAATGATAAGTCAATTACAGCGTATTGTTCCTGTTAAAAGGGCAGCGAATGTAACTTTTGAAAAACAAGGCATAGAAAGAGAAATGGCGTTAGTAAAAATTGTGTCTACTGGTGAGAAAAGACTTGAATCTATGCGCTTATCTGATGTTTTCAGAGCCAGAGTAATAGATACAACACACGACTCATTTGTATTTGAACTAAATGGCTCTCCAAGAAAAATTGATGCTTTTATTGACTTAATGAAGCCACTTGGTTTATCAGAGGTATCTAGAACAGGTGTTGTGGCCATCGCTCGCGGCACTGAAAGAATGTAAAGGTGATAATATGAAAGTTTATTATGAAAAAGACGCTAATTTAGATCTTATTAAATCCAAAAAAATAGCAATCTATGGCTATGGAAGTCAAGGACATGCTCATGCACTTAATTTGAATGATTCTGGTGCAAGTGATGTAGTTGTTGCGCTAAGAGAAGGTTCTTCAAGTGCAAAAAAAGCTGAAGCTGAAGGCTTAAAAGTTATGTCACTTTCAGATGCAGCTGAATGGGCTGATATTATGATGATGCTTATACCTGACGAGCTTCAGGCTGATGTTTGGAAAAATCATATAGAGCAGAGAGCAAAAGAAGGCTCCGCACTAGCATTTGCGCATGGATTAAATATTCATTTTGATTTAATTAATGCTAGACCAGACATGGATGTCTTTATGATAGCTCCTAAAGGTCCAGGCCATACTGTTAGATCTGAATATAAAAGAGGTGGTGGTGTACCATGCTTAGTGGCTGTTGATAGTAATAAAACAGGAAATGCTCTTGATCTTGCACTTTCATATGCTTCTGCAATTGGTGGAGGTAAAGCAGGTATCATTGAGACTACATTTAAAGATGAGTGTGAAACAGACTTGTTTGGAGAACAAACAGTTCTTTGCGGCGGTGTGGTAGAATTAATAAGAAATGGCTTTGAAACTTTAGTTGAAGCTGGTTATCCACCTGAGATGGCATATTTCGAATGTCTGCATGAAGTTAAACTCATTGTCGATCTAATCTATGAAGGCGGAATCGCCAATATGAATTATTCAATTTCAAACACAGCTGAATATGGCGAATATGTTTCAGGTCCTAAAATTGTCGATAGTGACACTAAAGTTAAAATGAAAAAAGTACTGGATAAAATTCAATCAGGTGAATTTACTCGAGAGTGGATCGAAGAATATAAGAGTGGAGCTAAGAATTTTGAAGCAATGCGATCAAAAATCGACAATCATCAAATCGAAAAAGTTGGCACAGAATTACGCGCCATGATGCCTTGGATTTCAAAAAATAAATTAGTTGATAAAGAAAAGAACTAACTAATTTAAGTTTTCAAACTCAAAAGATATGAAATAGCCTTATATTTAAGTAATTTTGAGTAATTTATTGCGAATTTAGCAATATTCATATATTTATCCCTTATCTTTGAAACAAATTAAAGTGCATAATTTTGCTATGAATATATATGAGTAATCTTTTTAATCTATTAAGAGAATGCACTCTCCAATCTCTCTTGCTGTTAAAACTGCTTAGCAGCCCCCAGGCGACTTAAAATTTGCCTCAGGGGGATACTTAATTTTAACACAATTAACATATAACCAAGGGATTTAAAGATGAATAAAAATAGTAACTACATAAAAATATTTGATACTACATTGAGAGATGGAGAGCAATCTCCTGGTGCCTCAATGAATATTGAAGAGAAATTAAAAATTGCTCTGGCTCTTGAAGAATTAAAGGTCGATATTATTGAGGCTGGGTTTCCTGCTGCCTCAAAAGGGGATTTTGAAGCAGTTTCAAAAATTTCAAAAGAAATCAAAGACTCATCGATATGTGCTTTAAGTAGAGCTTCTAAAAGCGATATTGAGACTGCAGCTAAAGCACTTAACGATGCAAATGCACCAAGAATTCATACTTTTATTTCAACAAGTGATTTACATATGAAGCATAAGTTACAATTGAATGCTGAAGAGGTTTATCAAAAAGTAATTGATAGCGTCTCATTTGCAAGAAACTTGTGTGATGATGTTGAATGGTCGTGCGAGGATGGGACTAGAACAAACATGGACTTTATGTGCCGCACAGTTGAAGCTGCAATAAAGAATGGCGCATCCACAATAAATATACCGGATACAGTTGGTTATTCAATTCCAGATGAATTCACAAACATAATTAATCATTTAATGAACACTGTTCCAAATATCGATAAAGTAACAATTTCAACACATTGTCATAATGATCTTGGCCTAGCAGTTGCTAATTCTTTAGCAGGGGTAAGAGCAGGGGCAAGACAAATTGAGTGTACGATTAATGGACTTGGTGAAAGAGCTGGAAATGCTGCTATGGAAGAGGTGGTTATGGCTATGCGAACTAGAAATGACATGATGCCTTATGAGACTAATATTGTAACAGAAAAACTTACTAAAACCTCAAAGCTTGTGTCCACAGTTACTGGATTCCCCGTCCAATTTAATAAAGCAATTGTTGGAAAAAATGCTTTTGCGCATGAAGCGGGGATTCATCAAGATGGAATGTTAAAAAATAACAAAACTTATGAGATCATGACACCTGAAAGCGTTGGCGTGTCTGAATCTAATCTTGTTATGGGCAAGCATTCAGGAAGACATGCATTTAAACAAAAGATAATAGAACTTGGTTACAATGTTAATGACAATGTAATCGAAGAAGCTTTTGAAAATTTCAAAAGCTTAGCTGATAAAAAAAAGAATATATATGACGAAGACATTATAGCTATTATTGATGACCAGGTAATTAGAATTAATGATTCAATAATTTTAAAAGACTTACAAGTAATTGCAGGAACTAAAGGGCCTCAACAAGCTGAAATAAGTTTGATGATAGAAGATAAATTAAATAATATTACTTCTACCGGCGATGGACCGGTTGATGCAATATTTAATGGATTAAGTAAATTAGTTCCACACAAAGCTAAATTACTTTTGTATCAGGTACATGCCGTTACTGAAGGTACGGATGCGCAAGCCGAGGTTTCTGTTAGACTTTCTGAGGATGGCAAAACTGTTGTTGGCTTAGGATCAGATACGGATACATTAGTAGCTTCAGCAAAAGCTTACATTAATGCATTAAACAAGTTAGTTGTAAAAAGAGAAAAATCTGCACCAGCTAAAATGTCAGGTGTCTAATTAAGGAGAATAGAAGAATGTTTAATAATTTAATTGGGTTGTGGTCTTCTGATATGGCAATAGATCTTGGTACTGCCAATACCTTAGTTTATGTCAAAAATAGAGGTGTAGTTTTAAATGAACCTTCAGTTGTTGCAGTACTCAATCAAGGTGGAAAAAGTAAAGTTATAGCAGTAGGTGAAGAAGCAAAAAGCATGCTGGGAAAGACGCCAGGGCATATTTCAGCAATAAGACCTATGAAAGATGGGGTTATTGCTGATTTTGTTGTGACAGAAGAAATGATAAAGCATTTTATCCGTAAAGTTCACAATCGAAAAACATTTGCAAATCCAAGAATTATAATTTGTGTACCAACAGGCTCAACTCCAGTTGAAAGAAGAGCAATACATGACTCAGCTTTAGCGGCTGGTGCAAGAAAAGTATCGCTAATTGAAGAGCCAATGGCAGCCGCAATAGGCGCAGGTCTTCCAGTAAGTGAGCCAAGGGGCTCAATGGTGGTTGATATTGGTGGTGGTACATCAGAAATAGCTGTAATCTCACTTGGTGGAATTGTTTACTCCAGATCGGTGAGAATAGGTGGTGATGCAATGGATGTTGCTCTTATAAACTATATGCGTAAAAGATATAATCTACTGATTGGTGAAGCGTCAGCTGAAATGATAAAAAAAGAAGTTGGAATAGCTCTTTCACCTAAGACTGGTGACGGCAAAACAATAGATATAAAAGGAAGGGATCTCGCATCTGGAGTTCCAAAAGAAATAGAACTTACTCAAAGTCAAGTCTCTGAAGCTTTGTCCGAACCAATTCAAACAATTATCGATGGTGTAAAGTCTGCATTGGAAGATACCCCACCTGAATTAGCAGCTGATCTAGTTGATATGGGTGTTGTGTTAACTGGAGGTGGAGCACTACTAGAGTCTATGGATGAGGCTATCAGGGAGGCTACTGGATTACCTGTTACAATAGCCGAAGAGCCTCTTTCTTGTGTTGCTCTTGGAAGTGGAAAGGCTTTAGAATCAGAGAGCTCATTTGAGCCAATTTTGACATCAGCATATTAATTAATGAAAAGGTTTGAAAGTGAGGCTTTCAAGAAACTTAAGGGTTCAAAAAATACTAAGTCCAAGTAGCAGGGTTTTTATACTTGCGATTACACTCTTCATTATCTCATTAATTCTATTTTTCGGAAGATTTGAACTAACACAATCAGCAAAGAATTTAAGATCATATTTAACAAATATCTCATATTCTATTTCATATATTGTATCAACTCCTTCAAATTTAATAAATTCAGGTATACAATCTGTTAGAGATCTAAAAGAAATTTACCATCAACTTAATGAGTATAATAGAAATAAGTTAATTGACTCTCTGTCTTTCCAAGAAATAATTTCAATGAAACTAAAAATTGCTCAATACGAGGATTTATTGAACCTAGCAGCTGATCAAGAATATGATTTCATTACTTCAAGAATTGTCGCAGATTTTTCAAATAAATTAATAGGGAGCATCTTGATAAAATCTAATGAAACTAAAAAAATATTTGTTGATATGCCAGCTGCAGGTCCCAATGGAATTTTGGGAAGAGTATCGTCCCTCGACAATAACATTGCAAGAGTACTTTTGCTGAATAATATTAATAGTAGATTACCTGTAAGTATTTCTGAAGATGCACATCAGGGAATAATGATAGGACAGGGACAGAATAATCCAATTATTAAGTATCTTAAGAAATACAAAAAAATAAAAGTTGGAGATCTAGTTACAACTTCAGGAAAAGGAGGAATTTTTCCGCCTTATTTAGTTGTGGGGCAAGTTGCAAGAACCGAGGGTGAAAGAATTGAGGTGGAATTAATTGAGGATGTTAGTCAACTAACACATTTAATGCTATTAAATTATAAATTTAAACAGGATAACGAATAACAAAATTTCATGATTGATTTTAAAATAAGTAATTTAATTTTTTATTTTATTTTATTTTTTATTGTATCTTCAAATATTGTGTTCAATTCAATTTATTTTGACCTTACATTGATTAGTGGCTTGATAATATATGTTTTAAGGTGGAGTCATACGAATTGGATTATTTGCATCATATTATTTTTATTTGGAGTCTATAATGATATTTTAGTCTCCACTCCTTTTGGTTATACGAGCTCGTTATTTCTTTGTTTTTATTTGATAGACAGAATTAGAAGTTTTTTAAGTGTACCGTCAAACACAAATATCAAATTTATAATATTTTCATTACTGATGATAATTTTGTCTTCCATGAATTATTTTACTATCTACTTTATTTATAATATTCCAATTCCATTTTTTATAAATATTATGCCATATTTAGTAGTCGTATTATTATATTACCCATTAGATTTTATAATTTCATATATTCAAACCAAATATGTCAGAATCAAATAAATTTATTTTTAAGAAGTATGATCTTGATGCCTCAATCAATAGACGTACTGCATTTATAACGATTGCAAAAGCAGGATTATTTACAATATTAGTTTCCAGGCTAGCTTATTTGCAGATTGTAGATAAAGATAAATATAAAATACTATCAGACAATAATAGAATTACTCATCGATTATTAGAACCTCAAAGGGGTATTATCTATGACCTACAAGGCAAGCCATTAGCTATCAATCGTGAACGATATGAAGTTGTAATCATTAGAGAGGAAACTTCAGATTACATTAAATCAATTGAAAACTTAAAAAACATACTGCCAGATGTTAAAATAGATACTGAAAAACTATATTCAGAAATAAAAAAAACAAAAAAATTTATACCTATTAAAGTATTCGATGATTTATCTTGGGATCAATTTTCTATGCTCAACGCCAATATTCATAAAGTAGATGGACTTTATCCTCAAATTGGTTTTAAGAGATATTATACGGGTGGACCATCACATTCTCATATTATTGGTTATACGGCTCCTCTTAATAAAAAAGAAAAAAATACTAACTCACTAGCTGAATTAAGCTCAGCAAAATCTGGAAAACTCGGCATTGAAAAGTCTAAGGACCCTTATTTAAGAGGTAAATTAGGAAATAAAAATATTGAAGTCAATGCGAACGGAAGAGAAATAAGAGAATTAGATAGATATGAAAGCACTCGAGGTAAAAATATTCAACTTACAATTGACTCTGAACTTCAAGATTATTGCTACAAAAGTCTAAATGACCAAAGTGGGTGCGTGGCAGTCACAAATATTAAAACTGGAGAATTTCATGCATTAGTTTCATCTCCATCTTATGATCCAAATTTATTTTCTAACAATATATCAACAGCAGAATGGAATTCTCTTACTGATAGTATATACAAACCCCTTATAAACAAATCAATTTCAAGTCAATATCCTCCTGGTTCAACAATCAAACCTTTTGTCGCACTAGCAGCATTAGAAAATGGAATCACGGAAAAAAGGGAAGTTTAC
The DNA here is from genome assembly GCA_902580665.1 of uncultured Pelagibacteraceae bacterium. Taxonomy (GTDB): domain Bacteria; phylum Pseudomonadota; class Alphaproteobacteria; order Pelagibacterales; family AG-422-B15; genus CACNXQ01. The sequence goes on from CACHLP010000001.1 coordinate 66,475, forward strand.
TGTAATGGGAAACATGAAATAAAAGATACAAGTCTTGAGTCAGGAGTTAAGACTTTTCACTGTTGGAAAGAGGAAGGTCACGGCAATGTCAACATGAATGAGGCCCTTAAAGTCTCATGTGATGTATATTTTTATCAAATATCAAGAGAAATTGGCATTAACAAAATTGCTGAGGTCTGCAAAAGGTTTGGGTTTGGTCAAAATGTCTTTAACTCATTTTATGAGGAAAAAAAGGGAGTTGTTCCTTCAAAGAATTGGAAGTTAGAGTCTATTGGCACACCTTGGATGGTTGGAGAAACTCTTTCAGCAGGAATTGGGCAGGGGTATTTTCTTACAACATCAGCACAATTAAGTCTTGCTTTAGGTCAATTAATTAATGGTGGAGAGAAAATAAATCCAACAATTGTATTGAATAAAAAAAAAGACACTTTGATAAAGCAAAAAATATTTTTAAATCCTAAACACTTATCTATCATTAAGAAGGGTCTTGAGGATGCAACTAATACACAAGGTGGAACATCATATAGATCACGTTTATCAGGAAATCTAAAGATGGCTGGTAAAACTGGTACTTCTCAAGTTAGAGTTATTAGTTCGCAAGAAAGAGAAGAGGGCTTAAAAAAGAATAATGAATTACCTTGGGACCAACGTGATCATGGTTTATTTATAGGATATGGACCAATAAACAATCCTCAATATACGGTGTCAGTAATAATAGAACACGGAGGGAGTGGATCCGGATCAGCGGCACCTATTGCTTCGAAAATATTTAAATATTTATTTGAAAACAAATTAAATTTAAAAAGTAAGGGCATTTCCAATGTTTAGCAGCAGTAATGCTGAAGCAACAATCTTTGATAAACTTAAATCTATAAATTATTTTTTACTATTTCTTATATGTACTCTATTTTTTATTGGTATTCTAGCATTATATAGTATTTCTAATGGCGATTTTAGTGAATGGCCTATAAGGCATTTGCAAAGATTCATCTTGGGCCTAATTATTTTTTTTAGTGTAGCATTGCTTGATTTAAAAATAATTTTTAGATTTGCATATCTAATTTTTATTATCAGTATTGTCACCTTAATGATTCTGCCGCTAGTCGGCGATGAAATTAATGGTGCTAAAAGATGGATAATTTTAGCAGGATTTAGTTTACAGCCATCAGAATTTGTTAAATATACATTAATCTTAGCTTTAGCTAAATATTTTCATTCTATGGAAGATTATCATGACAATCTTGTTTCTAAATTAATCATACCTAGTTTTATTGTATTAATACCAGTTGTATTTGTTGTAATTCAGCCTGATTTGGGAACTGCCTTTGTGATCTTTCTAGGTGGAGTGAGTGTTATTTGGATCTCAGGCCTTAATTATAAATATTTTATATCAGGGATTTTAGGCTTTATTCTATCCTTACCAATCTTGTGGCAGTATTTAAAGGGATATCAAAAAGAGAGAGTTTTCACTTTTTTTAATCCAGAGAGAGATCCCCTAGGAAATGGCTATCACATAACTCAATCTAAGATTGCTTTAGGCTCAGGAGGGATTTTTGGTAAAGGATATATGGAAGGCACCCAAAGTCATTTAAATTTCCTTCCAGAGATGCAAACAGACTTTATTTTCACAATGTTTGGAGAAGAGTTTGGATTTATTGGCTCTATAGTTTTAATTTTATTATACATGGCATTAATTGGTATTTCTATTAGAATGGCGCTGACGTCTAAAAGTTTATTTAGTAAATTCTTATCTTTAGGAGTTTGCTCTGTATTCTTTATCTATGTATTTGTAAATATTGGAATGGTTACAGGCATTTTACCTGTAGTTGGAGTACCCTTGCCATTCATATCCTATGGAGGAAGCTCCATGTTAGCTGTAATGTTTGGATTTGGGCTGCTAACGAATTGTTATATTAATTATAATACAACTTTAACGAAGAGCAGTTTTATATAAGAGTCATTGTTTGGGAAAGTAATCTTCTTTTTGACCCTCACGATATACATCTGTAGTTGCACAGTGAAGTGCGCCGCCAAACGGATAAGCATCTCTGAAAGGAACAGGAATAACTTCAAAACCTAAGTTACTAATTTGTTCGCATTGATAAACCTCACTTTCTTCAACACATACAGTTTTTGGATCTATGACCAAAACATTCATACTTAACCAAATACTTGAATAACATAAAGGAGGTGGTTCATTATGAGCTGGCTGAGCAGCATCAATTATTTGCCAATCATTACGCTCAAATATTTTTCTCTGATCGCCAGGTAATCGCCTTGTTGGGTTATTTATTATAAGGCCTGGTTTTAAAGGAGTGAATGTTGCATCTATGTGAATAGGATAGGGGTCGCCAGGAAAGTTCAATGTATGAACTCTATGGTCTTTAAAGTGTCTCTGGAGCCAATTGCTTCCTTTTAAATTAGTTGTAAAACCATGCTGTACAAACAAATCTTTTCCCATTCTTAAAATATCTGCGGCATCAAATAATATTTCTTTTTCAGTTGTTACAAATTCCCTTTTTGCAACCATATTTAAACGTTCGTCTTTTGATATTTCATCATTTAAATAATTTTCTCGATAACTACTATCAGTTAGTCGTGGTTTGGGTGCAGTTTCCATTCTCATGTCTGGATCTTCATTATAATATTTCTCTAATAATGGCCTGTAACAAAGATACTCAAACCACCTAGACCTATAGGACATTGTGGCTTCAAGCATTTCATTCCCAAGAGTAAGAATTACATCTCGAGGAGGCATGCAGCCAAACATTGATCCATTTTCCCAGTCGGGCGTCGATATTTTTTTATTAAAGTCAAGTGGTGTGGGTCGGTCAACTTTAACACCTCTTTTTTCTAAAATATTTGAAAAATTATCTAATTGTTGATTTGCCTTATTTATAGATTCTATACTTCGGGGACCATGTATTCCCTTCATATCACTATCTTTAGGTATTTTGGGGTCAGTAGCAGGCTCAGCGGGTGGTATGCAGCAATTATCTGCTTTTCCAACTATTATATGTTTGAGCGGATCCCACTCGTTCCAGGAATTTACAATTTTAACCATAGGTTTCTAACAGTTAATATTGAAGAATATTGCCTTGAATTCAAACTAAATTGAAAGTAAGAGTCAAGCAATTTTCATTAAACAAGGAGTGGGTCTTGCTAAGTAATAATGATAGTTATGACATAGTTATCGTTGGCTCAGGTCTATTAGGCCAGATTTGTGCATTGCTGTGTGGTAAATATAATTTAAGAACATTATTAATCTCAAAAAAATCTTTTAATGAAAATACAATAAAAGAGGTCTCATTTGATGACGAAACAGCAAGATTACTAGACAGCATTCAGGTTTATTCAAAGATTAAGGATGTAATCAATACTCCCAAATATACTGATTTAGTGACTATAGAGTCTAATATTGTACAACGAAGCCCTGTCATTAAGGCAAATAATAACTTTCCTTCTTTAATAACGTTTATCCCAAATGATCTTGATGAAAAAATGCTTGAAAGTTGCAGTGAAAATTCGAATATAAATGTAATAGATAATTTTATCATTTCTGATTTTGATAGTGATACAAATTCTTATTCTCTTAAAAATGGCAACAGTATAATTAAAGTTGAAGCACCTTTTTTGATTTGCTCAGATGAAAGCGATGAATTTATAAATAAGAAAGTAAATATTAATTTTGATGATCTTGGCTATGCGAGAGAGTGGCTATTAGTGGATATTTCCCTTAAAAGTGGAAAGGATCTAGAAAATGTTTATAGACAGATATGTGATCCGGTCAGACCAACATCATATATTGCACTTTCTGAGACACGCTACCGATTTCAATTCCAGCTATTAACAGGAGAAAAAAAAGAGGATATGTGTTCAATAAGTAAGGTACATGATTTGATTTCAAATTGGCTAGCTCCTAATCAATATAATATTGAATATTTAACTACTTTTGAGTTTAAGGGAAGATGTGCAAGCAATTTCCAAACAGAAAATATTTTTCTTATCGGCAAGGCTGCATATCAAATTCCACCATATGCAGCACAAAGTTTAAATAGTGGAATTAGAGATATAGCAAACCTTATTTGGAAAATAAACTTAATAAAAAATTATAAAGGTAAAAATGAGATTATTTATTCTTATAATATTGAGCGAAATACAAAAATTAGGCAAACGATTAAGTCCTCTATTGTTCTTGGACAGTTAATTGACTCTATTTCTGTTGCACTTCAAAATAATACGCCTCTTGAAGAAGCTATAGCGCCTGAGGCAAGAGAGCAGGCATTTGGTAAGAGGAGTAAGCTAAGTGATGATGTTAATGAACCAGGTATTTATAATTCTATAACTCACGATATCTATTCAGGTCAACGTTTAGCAAAAAATATTAAAGGTAAAAATAATACCCTTATAGATATTGACAAAAGTGTAGGGTTTAATTTTGCGATAATTTCTAGAACCAACATATTTGATCACCTTGAGAGTGAGACTGTAAGCAAATTAAAAGAACTTAATTGTAAATTTCTATCTAATATTCAAGAAATTGAATTAGACCCAAATCTTACAGAAGTTTTGACAATGGGAGATATTATAGTAAGGCCAGATATGAAAATATTTGGAGTATCCTCGAAGAAATTAACAACAGAACAAATTTGCAAAGATTTATTGTATCAGGTAACTTAGAATCAAATTTCTAAAATATGTGTTAAATTGAGTGGTAAAAATATCACAATTTTTTATTACTACTAAATAATCTATTAAAATCAATATCTTAAAGATTACAAGAAACTTGTTTACCTACATTTTGAAGTTAAAGTCCATATAAATACTATATGTAGTATTTAATAACATAATATAAGGGGGAGTTATGATTAGAAATGCACAAAACGCAATAAAAGCACTAACAAGCCTTGGGCTTTCGCTATTGGCACTGGGAATAGTGATAGGTCTATTGAGTGGAGGTAGTCTGCCATTTGTAGGTAATATTGCTAGTAATATAGTTTCTCTTGTAAGCCAATTAGGGAATGCAGGTGTAGTCGGATTGATTGCAGTCGGTGTTATTCTTTGGTTGTTTCGAGACTAATTTAATTTTCACTTCCTTGCTTTAGCAGGGAAGTGAAATTAAGGTAACTAATGATATCCAGAATTAAGCAAATATTGAGAGAAATCATAGACTTTGGTCTTCTGCTGATAGCTATAGCAATAATTTTGGAAGTTCTTTTTGGCCCCTCATCACCATTTTTAGGTAAAGGCATTACTGACAACCTTGTTGTATTATTTAATCGACTTGGCAGTGAAGGTGTTGTTGGCATCATATCGGTCGCAATAATAATTTATCTTTGGAACAGACTGCAGAAATAATATTGAAAAACTAACATTTTTCTTGCCCATTTCATTTTTTTATTAGAACCTAGCTATCTATTTATTACAAATTGGAGGTATTTAAGTGAGAAATTTAAAATCAATAATATTAGGACTAATGATGTCAGCACTTTCAACTGTTGCGTTTGCTGATGGCCACTGGTCTACGATAAAAATAGGTACAGAAGGCGCTTATGAGCCATGGAACTTTACAGACTCTGATGGCAACTTAGTTGGTGCAGAGTTAGATCTTGCAAGAGACTTGTGTGCTCGCATGAACGCTGAGTGTGAATTTGTACAGCAAGACTGGGACGGTATTATTCCTGCATTAGTGAATGGAAAGTATGATGTAATTATGGCTGGGATGTCTGTGACTGAAGAACGAAAAAAAACAATAAGCTTTTCCAAAGCTTACATGACCGAGCCAGCGAGATTTTTTTCATTAAATAGCTCGCCATTAAGTACATTCTCATCTGCAAAAAATTTAAATTTAGATGATGATGGAGATGCGACTGTTGGCACTATTAGCGCTCTTAATAATGCAATGAAAGGAATGAATGTGGGTGTTACAGTTGCAACAATACACGAGGATTTTGCAAACAAATATCTTGATTCAAACTTAAAGGTTTATCCCACACAAGATGAAATGAACCTTGATCTAGCAGCTGGAAGAATTGATGCAATGCTATGTGACGTTGGTACAGCTGAAGCTTTCATGGAAACAGCAGGAGGATCAGATGTAGTAACTTTCGGTCCAAATGTGTTTGGAGGCTTACTCGGGGAAGGTGTAGGAGCTGGAATCAGACAAGGTGATGCAGATTTAAAAGCAATGTTTGATAAAGCTATTGCTGATGCAGCTGCCGATGGAACTATTTCTAAAATTTCAATGCAATGGTTTGGAAAAGACTTGGCTCCATAATTTTGTTAACAATAATATAAAAGGACGGCTGTTTTCATAAAGCAGCCGTTTTTTTTTATTTAAATATATGTTTGATGTTTTTGCATTAGGTCCAACAGGATGGGGAGATGAAATGCTCATGGGTGCCGTAATGACGGTTCTTGTCAGCTCATCATCATTATTACTTGGAATAACAATAGGTATAATATTTGCAGCATGTAAGTTATCTAATTTTTTTATTCTCAGAGCTATCGCAGAAGTTTATACGACAATTATTAGAGGCATACCTGAGCTTTTAGTAATCTATTTATTATTCTTCGGGGGTAGCAGTGCTGTTATGTATTTGGCTAAAATATTTGGATACATGGGTTATATTGAACTTAATGCCTTTACAATTGGTACTATTGCTGTTGGAGCAATATCAGGCGCATATTCAACAGAGGTTATAAGAGGTGCAGTCAACTCAGTGCCTAAAGGACAGTTTGAAGTTGGTAAAACTCTGGGTTTCAGCAGATATAGTTTATATGGAAAAATAATTTTTCCTCAAGTTGCACGTATCGCTTTGCCAGGCATTGGGAATGTCTGGCAAATCACATTAAAAGACACAGCTTTAATAAGTGTAACAGGTCTTGTAGAAATTATGAGACAGTCACGTATTGCTGCTGGCTCAACTCATGAACCATTTATATTTTATACTGCAGCGATTATTTTGTACTTATTAATAACTCGTCTCTCAAATATTGTTTTCGATAGCGCTGAAAAGAAATATTCAAAAGGCTATGTTTCTAGGGAAGCTATATGAGACTTGATTTAATGTATGAGTCATTCTTTAAAATAGTTGAGGGAATCCCTCTTACTTTACAGGTAGTATCAATCTCTACAATATTAGGAATTTTTCTTGCCGTAGCAGTTGCTTTAATGAGAATTTCTGGGAGCAAATTAATGTCTTTGCCCGCTTACTATTTTGTTTATCTCATAAGAGGCACGCCTCTGCTCTTGCAATTATACTTTGTTTATTATGGTCTAAGCCAATTCGAATTCATTAGAGAAAGTATACTATGGCCATTATTAAAAGAGCCATACTGGTGTGGAATAATAACTCTTACCATAAGTACAGGAGCATATTCATCAGAAATTATTCGTGGAGGAATATTATCTGTTTCAAAGAATTATATTGAAGCTTCAGGCGCACTCGGATTATCGAAGGCAAAGACTTTTATGTTAGTTACATTACCCATTACGGTAAGACAGGCGCTTCCAGCATATGGCAATGAACTTATCTTGATGGTTAAGGCAAGTTCTCTCATTTCCATTGTCACCCTGATGGAAATAACGGGGATAGCAAGAACAATTATATCTAAAACTTATGCTCCTGTTGAAATATTCCTGGTAGCTGGTTCAATTTATTTAGCTATAAATTTCATAATTGTTATATTTGTTAATCTTGCAGAAAGAAGGCTTGGAATAGAAAAAGCTACCTAAGGTCCTTGACAAAATTATATTCTAAAGTTTCACTGATATCATTTAATTTTCTGGTCTTTTTTGATTTTTTATAATTCATTTTTGAATACATCTTGTGAGCTTCCTTAAATCTAGTATCTGTCCATAAGAAAACTTTAGATTTATTCTCTCTTAGAGCAATATTCTCTACCTTTTTAACTAAAAGTTTTGCCAATCCTTTTTTTCTAAATTTTTGGTCTATGTATAGTTTATGAATTTCAATTTCATTTTTTTTACTTGGAAGATATCCCATGCATCCAATAATTTTTTTTTTATTTTCTAAAACCCAAAACTTTCCTTTTTGTCCATGAAAATAAGAGTATACATATTTTAGTTCTGGTGAGTCATTGTCTACATCAAGAAAACAGTTTTGATAGTCCTTAAAACACTTTCTGATTAATTTAATAATCTGTTCTGAGTCTTTATTTCTTGCTAGTCTTAGATTCATGAGATTTAATTATACTTTAAATGAGCTATTTTAATAATAAAACGATATGGATTACAGGAGCTTCTTCTGGAATAGGAGAGGCATTGGCTGTTCATCTCTCAAAACTAAATGCGAACCTCATTCTTACTGCTAGACGAAAAGATGAACTAGAAAGGGTTAAAAATAGGTGTGGTAATAGCAATGTGTATATATTTCCGTGTGATCTTGAGAATATTGATAATATAGATGAACTATCAAATAAAGTTTATGCTCAGTTTGATCAAATCGATATTTTGATAAACAATGCAGGTGTATCAGCGTGGTCTTCTATAAAGGATACAAATTTTGATGTATTTGAAAAAGTTATGAAGCTAAATTATTTGTCAGTGGTAAAATTAACGCAATCCGTATTGCCAAAAATGATTGAACGCAAATCGGGACAAATAGTTGCAAATACAAGTTTATTAGGAGTTTTAGCAATAAAAAATAGAGGAGTTTATGCATCTTCTAAGCATGCAATGCATGGTTTTATGAATGTATTGCGGGCAGAAATGCACGAACATAACATCAAAGTGAATACTGTCGCTCCAGGTTTAGTGGATACTGAAGTAGGCATTAAGGCATTGACTGAAGATGGATCTACCTATGGAAAAAATGATAGAGGACATGCTACTAAGGGAATGTCAGCTGAAGAAGCCGCTAAAATGATCATGAATGCAATTAAAAAAAATAAGAGGGAAACTTATATTATTCCAATGTTTAGTATTTCAAAAATTGCTATTTATTTGAATAGGTTTCTGCCTGGCATAGCTTCAATATGGTCACGAAACTATAATGAAGTAGAAGATTAAAATTGTAAGTCTTATTTTTTAATATCTTCAATTAAAAACTTCATACTATCTATGCCCCAAAACATTTCATTTTCAAGATAGAATGTAGGAACGCCAAATGACCCTCTTCCAATTGCAAATTCAGTATTTTCTCTTAATTTGTTTTTTATTTCATCACTTGATATGCCCTCAGAAAATGCGTTAGCATCAATTCCAGATTGATTTGCAACTTGAGTTAATATTTCTTGATCATTTAAATTCATTGTTTTTACCCAAATAGACTCAAACATAGTTTCCATGTATTTTTTAAGAAGCCCTTCTTTTTGAGCTAATACGGCACCACGCATGTGAGGAACAGTAAGAATTGGAAAGTAAGGATTCATTTTGAATGGAATATTTAATTTCTTTGACCAACGAGTAATATCCTTAAACATGTATTCACCTTTTTTTGGCACAGAAGCAGGAGGTTGATTTCCTGTAGCCTTGAAAATGCCACCAAGTAAAACGGGCAATATTTCTACTGATGCTCCAGCATCTTTAATAACATTTAAGTTATTATAGGCTAGATAAGAGTACGGACTTCCAAAATCAAAGCAAAATGTTACGTTTTTAGACATATTTGATGGTATATATATAAAGAAAAAAAATAAATAGTAAAATGAAGATTGCAGTAATTACAGGAGAAGAGTCAGGAGATAAACTAGCGGCCTCTGCCATTAAAGAACTTAAACTTCAATACAAAAATAATATTTATCTTTTTGGCATTGGAGGCAATGCCTTAAAAAAACATGGAATAGATAATTTATTTGATATCTCAGAAATAAATGTAATGGGCCTTATAGAAGTTTTGCCCAAGGTGCTAAAGATTAATACAATTATAAATAAAACGGTTGATAAAATTATTGAGATGAAACCGGATATAGTTTTTACGGTCGATAGCCCGGACTTTACACTGAGAGTAGCGAGGCGAATAAAGAGTAAAAACAGAGAACTTAAAATTATTCATTATGTTGCTCCAAGTGTATGGGCATGGAGACCTGGAAGAATTAAAACTGTAAAAAAATCAGTCGATCACTTACTAACCATACTTCCATTTGAAAAAAAAATCTTTGACTCTCACAATATAAAAACAACTTTTGTAGGCCACCCAATAACAGAGGTAGATTTAAGTGAATACAAGATTGATACAATAAAAAAGCCAGAGTCATTACAAAAAGAAATATTTTTAATAATGCCAGGTAGTCGCAGAAAAGAGATTGAAATGCTTCTTCCTACATATCTAAGTGCGGTCGATGAAATGAACTTAAAGACGAGATTTCGACTTGTAGTTCCAACAACAAAAAATATGACTGAAACAGTCAAAAGAATCATTGAAGATTATTCATCTAATATACCAATTGAGCTTATTGATGAAGAAAAAGAAAAATATTCGTACTTTCTCAAAGCTAATTTTGCTATTGTTACATCAGGAACAGCTGCATTAGAACTAAGTTACTTTAATACGCTATACGTTACGGCTTATCGCTTTAATCCATTAACTTTCTTCTTACTTAATTTAATGATTAAGTCAAAAATTGGCAATCTGATTAATATCATACTTGGTAAAATGATTATTCCAGAACTGCTACAAAATGATTGTAATAAAAAAAATATTATAAAATATATTAACAAATACTTAGAGGATGAAAATTATAGGACTGATATTCTCAATCAAACCAAACAAGCAATTAAACAATTAAGCACTACACAAACACCAAGTCGTTTAGCGGCGGCAGCGATATTGGAAATTCACAATGAGCAATAGATCAAATTATACAGAGATTGAAGGTAAAGCTCTATGGTACTTGCAGAGATACGCAACAAGCTCAGAAAACTTAAGAAGTTATTTAAAAAGAAAAGTTCAAGAAACACATTTAAATACTGGATCTGATGAAATAATAAATGCAATTATCTCTTCATTAGAGGATCAAAAAATATTAGATGATAAGTTATTCTCTGAAAGCAAAATCAGAAACTTTCTTAATAGAGGTTGGTCATTAAAAAAAATTCAGTTTAGACTTCGTGAACTTAGAGTTAAAAGTAATGTAATTGAAGAATGCATTGCTGAAGCAAAGGAAGTAAATAAAGATTTCGATTTAATTGCCGCAGTAAAACTAGCGAGAAAAAAATCAATAGGGCCCTTTAGAAAAAAAGAATTAAATGATAAAACTAAAAATAAAGAGTTAGGAATTTTGTCAAGAGCTGGTTTTTCTTATAACATTGTTAAACAAGTTTTATTTGAATCAGATATTGAGGAACTAGAGGCATTATATGATTAAAGGTAAAGTAGTTATTGTAACAGGAGCAGCGAGAGGTTTAGGCCAAAAGTACATTATTGAAATGGCTAAGGAAGGGGCTAAAGTTATCTTCGCTGATATCAATGATTGCAGCGAAACTGAAGTGAAAGTATCGGAAATAACAAATGATTACTTATGCCTTAATCTGAATGTTACTGAATTTGACTCTTGTTGCAAGTTGGTTAGTAGTACTGTTAAAAAATTTGGGAAAGTGGATGTTCTTGTCAATAATGCAGCATTATATGGAGCGCTTAAAAGCTCTAGGTTTGAAGATATTGATCCTGAGCAATGGGATAGAGCTATGAATGTAAATGTGAAAGGCTTGTGGAATTGTTGCCGTGCAATTTCTCCAGTTATGAGAGAAAATAAAAATGGATCAATAATCAATATAGCCTCACTTGCTGCAAAATACGGAATGCCTTATGCAGCAGACTATGCAACATCAAAAGCAGCGGTAATAGGACTTACTCGTGTAATGGCAAGGGAAATGGGAAAAGACAATATTCGAGTGAACGCGGTTGCTCCATCTATGGTGAAGACAGAATCAGCAAAAGAGTTCCTAGGAGAAAAAGCAGAAAGAGGATTTGAAGTTATCTCAAAAGGGCAAATACTTCAAAAAACACTAGAAGTAGACGATATTTATGGAACAATTTTATATTTAGCTAGTGATCATAGTAAGTTTGTTACTGGACAGACAATAATGGTGGATGGGGGTAGTATACTATCATAGGCATGGTTGAAAAAAGTAAACTAAAAAGCAATCCAATAGCAAGAGAGTTAAGGACCACAAAATATAAACCACATAAAATTCAGAATAAAAAAAAAATACAGGAACGTAAGCGGGTAAAAATTAAATTATGATTAGTGTTTCTGAGGCTGTTGACAAACGAAAATCGATAAGATCATTTATTGATAAGCCTATAAGCGATGAAATAATTAAAAAAATTTTAGAAAAATCAGGTCGATCACCTTCGGGAGGGAACTTGCAACCTTGGAAGATTTATATTCTAAATGGGCAAACAATGAATGATTTTCTTTCTTTTCAAAAAGATTGGAAAGGCACAGATCATCCTGAGTATCCGATTTATCCATCAAAGCTTAAGGAGCCATACAGGACGTCAAGATTTGAGGTGGGTGAACAGCTTTACGGCTCAATAGGTATTGAACGTGAAGACAAAGAAGCAAGATACAATCAAATGCTTGAAAATTATAACTTTTTTGGAGCTCCTGCAGCGCTTTTTTGTTTTATAGATCGTCAAATGAATCATCCTCAATGGTCAGATTTAGGCATGTTTTTACAAACATTTATGTTATTAGCGCAAGAGGAGGGAATTGATACTTGCGCTCAAGAGTCATGGTCGTTAAAGCAAAAATTAGTTTCAGAGTTTGTCAGTGCTGAGGCTGATCTTATGTTGTTCTGTGGTATGGCAATTGGATATAAAGAAATGTCTGCACCAATAAATAATTATCAGACCAAGAGAAGAAACATTGATGAATGGGTGACTTTCGTTTCTAAAAAGTAAATTACTCATAAAGATTGATTATAGTTTCAGCCAACTCTTCTGGCTGATCTTCTTGGATAAAATGACCACCATGAATTAACTTATGATTCATTCCTTCACAACCTGGAATTAATTTTTGAAATATTTTTTCGCCACCAGCAGAAACTTTATCTTCAGTTCCAAATATTGTTACTGTTGGTTTTTTGAACCGCTTTAAAATTTTCCAAGCTTCTATATTTTCAGGGACACTTGGAGAATCTGGATCCATGGGCACAAGAGTTGGGAACTGTCTTGCGCATGCTAAATAGTCCTCACCTGGAAAAGGAGCATTGTAGGCCTCAACTGCCTTATCAGATATTTTGTTGACTGTACCTCCAAAGACAATCCTTCCAGAATTAAACTTTTCAACAGTCTGACTATATTTTTTCCAAGCATCAAACCCCTCTGAAGATCCTTTGCCAATAGGGAGCCAAGTATTTGATAGTACAAGGCCATCAAACAGTTCGGGATGATTGGCAACCATTCTCAAACCAATAAGTCCTCCCCAATCTTGGGCAAAAAGAGTTATATTTTTTAAACCTAACTGGCTGATAATTTCGGATGTCCATGCTACATGCCTTTCATAAGTATATTCTTCTTTTTCTTTAATCTTATCTGATTTTCCAAAACCAATTAAATCAGGGGCAATTATTCGTTTTCCACTTTTCTCCAAAATAGGAATCATTTTTCTGTAAAGATATGACCATGTTGGTTCACCATGAAGAAGTAATATTGTTTCATCACTATTATTGTTTACATCAACATAATGCATTCTTGCACTAAGATTATCATCTATTTTAATCATAATATAATTTTCACTAAAATTGTAATCTTCAAGATTATTGAAGTATTTTTCTGGTGTCCTTAGAATTTCCATAAACAAATACTACAATAAGAATAAAATAAAAAAATACTAATTATCATCAATAATTAATCTTCAAGGTATTCTTCTGCATCAGGATAAAGCTCCATAGAAGTAGGGGCTGCACGACTACTCATCAATACTGTATTTCCCTGCTCATCAAGTGGTACGGCTGTTCGAACCGACATTCTATATAGACCAAATAAACCTAAGCTAGAATGGGTCATAAATAAATAAATCCAGAAACCATTTGCTCCCACTAAGTCAATGGCTAACCCAGCTAGAATTGGTCCAAGCGCAAGGCCTATACCGCCAGCCAGTTGAAGACCCGAGCTTGCGGCAACCATTTCTTTTTTAGAAAGGAAGTCATTTGTATGAGCAATAGCAAGTGGGTAAAGAGGGACAGTCAACCCACCAAAAATAAAAGTGATAGATATTAAAAAGAAAAAACTGTTACCAAAAATTACTGCAAGTACAGCCAAAAGTCCTGCCAACAATGAAACAATTACAATAATAGTTCTTCTATCGTATTTATCTGAGAGATATCCAACAAGATATTGGTTGATTGCGCCACCAATTATAAAGGTAAACATAAATATCGATACTTGTTGAACTGTCAAACCACTTGTAATTCCATAAATAGTCCCAATTCCCCATAATGCTCCATGAGCGAGGCCAGTGAGCATTGCTGCCACTACTCCTAAAGGTGAAGTTTTATACAATTCTTTAATTGATAAGAACTCAATTACACTAAAGTCTGGCTGCTTACTAACAACTACCAAAATGGGTACTAATGAAATTGAAATAAGGATTGAAACCAACATAAATAGTGAAGCTGTTTCTGGATCAGCAATATTTAAAAACAGTTGTCCCAAAGCACTTCCCGCCATACTTACCATCATGTAAACAGACAAGGCCTGACCTCGATTTTCATTTTCAGATAAATCATTAATCCAACTTTCCGCTACTGTGTACATACCTACAAAACACATTCCAGAAATGAATCTCATTAAAAACCATCCTAGAAAACTTACGTGGATTGAGTGAAACAGAATTGATATTGATGCAATTGAAGCTAAAGCAGCAAACATTCTTACATGTCCAACTTTTCTTATGCGATGAGGAATAATTAAAGCACCGCTTAAAAAACCTGCATAATAGCCGGTCAAGATTATACCAGCAGAAAGGGCAGAGTATCCTTCAATTGATGCTCTTACTCCAATAAGGCTCCCCTGAAGTCCATTCGCAAGCATCATCATGCCAACTCCAAAAAACAGAGCCCATGTTCCCTTGAGCAAATTATACATAGAAATTTTAGAAATTAATTCAAAGCCATCTTCTAACCGACTTCTTATAGTCTAAATAAACTTTTCCAAATTCTTTTTCAAGATATTTTTCCTCAGGGACTATGACCCCATAAGTGAGAAGCGGAATAGATATAGCAGCAGCAAAAATGTACCACCAAGAATTAAATGCAACTCCACAGCTTGATAAAATAATAACCATTGCAAGATAAATTGGATTTCTAGAAAATCTAAAACTACCCCCCACAAATAATTGATGCTGTATAGATTTTGGATGAGGATTTTCTTCATTATCTGAGAATATTTTCAAAGTATAGATTGCGAGTAAGAATGACAATACTGCAACAATTAATCCAATAATTAAAAATGCTAAATTGCCTTTAAAAATTGGTAAATGAATTAAAAAACTATCGAGTAAGCTGGACACTAACAATCCTATCATTAGAGCATAAGGAGGAAAAAAAGTTGTTCGGGCTCCTTGGGCTCTAACAGGCTTAATAGGGTCATTTTCACTACTCATACATTTAATTTTTCTTTAATTTATTGAACATTTAATTTTTTTAAGTTAAACCCACGATAATTTATTTTACAAGAAAAATGATGTTTAAAAAGAGAAATACAGTAGAGCAGGTAGAAGAGAGTGAAGATCTTGCTCCAAAATTTGATGAGAATGGTCTTATTGTAGTTGCTACTATAGATCACCAAACAAAAGAGATCTTGATGACAGGGTATATGAATGAAGAATCGCTAACTAAATCAATTGAGACTAAAGAGGCTCACTATTATAGCAGGAGTCGGAAGACAATATGGCATAAAGGGGCGAAAAGTGGTTATGTTCAAAAAATTAAAGAAATACTAATAGATGATGACCAAGACTCCCTGTGCATGATGGTTGACATTGGTGAAAATGGCGCGAGCTGCCACGTTGGTTATAAGTCTTGTTATTATAGAGAAATTGACTTAGAAGATACAAAAAATAAACCGGGCTTAAGGTTCAGAACAACAAAAAAAGTTTTTAATCCTAACATAGTTTACGGAAATGAACCTAACCCTACTAAACTGTAAGGAATTTTTAGAAATGGCTGTACCAAAGAGCAAGATATCAAATTCAAAAAGAGGAATGAGAAGATCTCATCTAAGATTAAAAGGAAAAAACTTTATCGAAGATAAAGAGTCTGGTGAAATGCGTTTACCGCATCATGTTGACATGACTACAGGTACATATAACGGAAAAAAAATCTTCACTCCTAAAGCTGAAAAGTAATTTCTAACCCCAACAGAGTTCTTCACCTATTTTCATCATCCCGTTAGAATAAACTATTCCATTTTTTCTATCCTCACTTAGGAAACAAGGGCCATCAAGATCTATAAAATCTGCATTTTTGTATAAAGGCAGTATTTGCATCATTGAAACTGAGCTAGATACCATGCAGCCAAGCATGACCTTCAATCCTTTTTCTTTTGCTTTTTTTTGAATTTTTAGCGCCTCAGTCAAACCACCGGTTTTGTCTAACTTAATATTAATTGTGTCATATTTTGCAAAGACTTTATCTAAATCAGAACTGTCGTGAAAAGACTCATCTGCACATATAGAGATAGGATAATTAATATCTAACAATTTATCATCATTAGTTGATATCAGTGGCTGTTCTAGCAGATCAATCTTAGTCCTTACAAAAAGATCAATATTTTTAATTAAGTCATCCACTTCAAAAGACTCATTAGCGTCAACTATAACCGTTGTGTTGGGCAAATTCTCTCTTGCGATAGTAAGAATTTTGTCTAAATTTTGATTATCTACTTTAATTTTAATTGTAGGAAATTCTCTATGGTTATAAATATCTTCAATCATTTTGTCAGGATCATCCAATACAACTGTATAACTGCTTGGAATTTCTTTAGGCTTTTGAATATCAAGCATTGACCATACAGACTTTTTCTTTTTTTTACTTTCTAAATCCCAGAGAGCGCAATCTATAGCATTCCTTGCAGCTCCGTTATTGATAAATTGATCAAGATTTTCTCTGTTAATTTCTAAATTTTCAATACCATCTTTCAACTCAATTATTTCTTTTTGAACACTTTCCAAAGTCTCATCGTATCGTCCATAGGGAACACATTCTCCTATTCCAATAAATTTATTTTCAGTAAGCTTTACTTCAATTGTTTCGGCAATATTTTTTGACCCCCTAGAAATATTAAAAGACTTATTTAATTGCCAAGATAAATGAGAAATATCAAGTTTAATCATTTATATTTTTGCTAAAAGATCAATGAAAGGATCCAAACTGTCAGTTATTGGATCTACACAAGGCAACTGATATTTGGATGAGATTTCTTTTTTTATGTCATCCTTATTGTCTTCCATATTAGAAGTATTAAGAGCAATACCAATGCAGTGAATATTTTTATTAGTTAATTTACCGAACTGGATTGTTTGTTCAATAACATCGCCTATACTTGGCAAAGCAGCTTCAACGCCTCTCATTTGAGTTCTAGTTGGCTCATGACAAACTATAAAAGCGTCTGGCTGACTTCCATGAAGTAGTCCGAGTGAAACACCAGCAAATGAAGGGTGAAACAATGAACCTTGTCCTTCAATTATATCCCAATGATCTCTATCATTATCAGGAGATAGCCGTTCTACTGCACCTGAAATAAAATCAGATACTATAGCATCAATAGCAATACCATTTTCAGCAATCAACACGCCAGTTTGACCGGTTGCCTTAAAAGATACTTTCATTTTTTTTTCAATCATTGCTTTCTCAAGGGCGAGCGCTGTATATTTTTTCCCCACCGAACAATCAGTACCGACTGTGAGTAATCGCTTCCCCGTTCGTTTAAGTCCTTTTCCTGTCTCATATTCAATATTGTTATATCTAAGGTCGTGTAATTTTACATCATACTCAATTGCAGCCTGAGATATTTCATAAAAAGAAGATAATCGTGAATGCATTCCACTAGCAATATTTAAGCCAAGGGATATAGCCTTTACGATTATATCAATCCATTCTTCAGGCATTTTTCCACCAGCGTTAACTACCCCAATTACAAATGTTTTAGCCCCACGTTTAACAGATTCTTCTAAGGAGATTTCATCAATACCAAGACTTGATTTTGCATTTGGTAGGCTCATTTGCCCAATGCACCATTCTGGGCGCCAATAGCTAATTCCGGTAGCAGTTTTAATAGCTAATTCGTCTTTTGCGTCACCCAAAAATATTAAGTATGGCTTGGATATCATGTGATTAAGTCAGCGTTTGGTGTGGAAAGGATGGTTAGTAAAATGTGGATAACTTTTTTTCATAATATTATTCTTGTAGCATAAAATATCGTTTTCTAAAATTAAGGTTCGCAATGAAACGTTCATGCGTTTTGGGGTTCGACCGGCCCCCAAAAAGCACCAAAGTTAGAAAATTCTTGCTTTGGTGCTTTTTTGATGTATTTGAACCATAAAACAATACTATTTATTAATCCTCTGAGAAGCGCAATGGCTAAAATCAAATATATCGAATTAGATGGCAAAGAACATGAAATCGAAGTCAGCAATGGCCTTACCGTTATGGAAGGGGCAATAAAAAATAAAATACCAGGTATTGATGCAGATTGTGGAGGAGCTTGTGCCTGTGCAACTTGCCACGTGTATGTGGCAGATGAATGGATTAATAAACTTCCTAAGAAGGATGACTCAGAAGAAGACATGCTTGATTTTGCTTTTGAAGTAAAAGAAAGCAGCAGGTTAAGTTGTCAAATTACAGTTTCCGACGAATTAGATGGACTGATTGTCAAAATGCCAGAAAAGCAATTTTAAGAGTCTTTAAGTCTACAATTTAGATTATTCTGTATTTCATTTAATTTTTCAACGTTTGAACCATTTCCAACAAATTGCCTCATTAGCATAAGACCTTTATTTGAAGGCGAAACAACTATAAATCCATCAGTGACTTTTGTTGGTGTAGATCCTGGACCAAATAAATACATTTTAAGTTTGCCAAAGTTATGTGAATTTTCATTTACTGTAGAAAAATTATCAGTATTCTCAGAAAAAAATGAAACTGACCAATAAGTTTCTGGAACTTCAGTTTCGATAACTAACGGAAAATAAGTAACATCGTAAACGCATCCTCCATAGAGAATATCTGCACTAGGTCTAATGACCTCAGTGAAATCTGATGTAGGCAATTCACGTACAAATGAATTATTAATCATATTCTGCTCCTCCCAATTACGTCCGACGTACTTCATCATCAACGTTGGCGCATAATAGATAATTATCAAATGTAATAGAAATCCTATTATTGTAAGTAATGATAATTTTTTTAAAAAACTATTCATCCTTACACCTCAATTTCTCTATTTTTGGCAAATCTACTCTTTTTAATTTCGAAAAATATTCCTCTCCAGGTAAATATATTCTTAGCGCGACTGAAAAGTGCTCGTCATTAGGAATTCTAATCCAGTTTTTTTCAGAAATTTCAGAAATTAGATTATCGTCACTTGTTAAAATAATCTCAAATCCGCCCTCAAAATTGAAGTCAACCGTATCGCTATTTAAGGCATAGATTTTTTCATCGTTCTCAACTAAATAGCCATCTTTATTGTAGACAGTAATGCTCCACCATCTAGACACAATGTCATTCCCAATTATATTGTAAGTGCAATTTCCTATTAATTTTATATCTTCAATATCATTAAATGCATGAAAATAAGCTGCCTCAGGCTTTGAAAGAGCAAATGTTCCTCGCATTGCAACAAAAGCTCTTGTGTACATATCTCTATCTTTATCTCCTGGGGAGGGCAAAATCTGCCAATTATCATTTTTTATAAACGCAAATTCCTCATAAAGCTTGGCTGAGGCGTAAGTAAAAGCAACAGCAATTAGTATCACAGCAATTAAATATATTAAGTATCTGCGTAATAAAATCATTGTATAATCAATAAGTAATATTATTTATTATCATATAACAAGGAATAAATATATGTCTGAAACTATCAAAACTGATTGCTTAATAATTGGAGGCGGTCCTGTAGGTTTATTCGCAGTCTTTGAATTGGGAATATTGGGACTTGATAGTCATGTTGTAGATAACCTCGATAAGATTGGTGGACAATGTGCAGAATTATATCCAGACAAACCTATTTATGATATTCCTGCTTTGCCTGAGTGTACGGGTTTATCATTAATTGAAAATCTTCAAAAACAAATTAAACCTTTCAATACACCTTTTCACTTAAACGAAAGAATTAATGAAATATCAAATCATGAGAATGTTTGGAAACTAAAAACTTCCAGCAATAAAGTGTTTGAAACTCCAAATATATTTATTGCTGGTGGAGTTGGTTCGTTTGAGCCACGCAAACCCCCAATCGAAAATGTTTCTAAGTATGAAAATAAAGGTATTCAATACTCCATCCCTGACAAAAATTATTATAGTAATAAAAAAATTATAATCTTTGGCGGAGGCGATAGTGCTCTAGACTGGACAGTTGAACTTTCTAAAATAGCTTCACATATAACATTGGTTCATAGACGAGACGAATTTAAAGCTGCAAATCATACTGTCAGTTTAATGAAAAAACTGGTCAAAGAAGGAAAAGTTGACCTAATTACTAAAAATCAGATTAGCGATGTTCAAGGTAGTGATAGAGTTGAAAGAGCAATCATTAAAGATAATGATGGGAATGAAAAATCATTAGATTGTGATGAGATTTTAATTTTCTATGGATTAAAGATGGAGCTAGGACCCATTAATGATTGGGGTCTTAACTTGAACGCAAAACAAATTGAAGTAAATACTGAGAATTTTGAAACAAATCTAGCAGGCGTATTTGCAATGGGAGATATTTCTTATTATCCAGGTAAACTCAAGTTGATTCTATCAGGATTCCATGAAGCTGCATTAGCAGCTCAAAAAGCTTTTGTAAGAGCCAGGCCCGATGAAACATTAACTTTTCGATACACAACATCATCAAGCGATATTCAAAAGAAATTAGGTGTAAAATAATTGCTTCAAAAACTATACGATAAATATGTTTGCCCTCATCTCATAAATTATGCGATGCAAATGAAACCGTTTAGAAAACAAAGGGAAAAAGTAATACCTTCTGCGTCAGGCAGAGTCTTAGAAATAGGCATCGGCTCAGGGTTAAATTTTAAGTATTACAACAAAAAAAATGTATCAGAGGTATTTGCTGTTGAACCGGACAGAATATTATTAGAAAAAGCAAAACAAAATGCAAAAATAAACAATATAAATTTGCATGTTCAGCAACTAAAAGCTGAAGAGTTGCCTTTTGATAATAACGCATTTGATACAATAATTAGCACATACACAATGTGCTCTATACCCGGCCTCAGCAGTGCGATGTCTGAAATCAATAGAGTTATGAAGCCAAATGGTAAATTTCTTTTTTCAGAGCATGGAAAATCTCCTGATACAAATATTTTTAAGTGGCAAAAAAGAATGAATGCGATCCAAAAAAGAATAGCCGGTGGTTGTCATTTAGATGTGGACATTCCAAATGAAATAACAAAAGCTAATTTTAAATTGAATAAAATTGATAGTATGTATGTTCCTGGGCCAAAATTTTTAAGTTATCATTATTGGGGAATCGCTAGTCCACTAAAATAGATTATGTTGATGCGACAAACTTTAGATTATGTTTTCTCAAACGCAGAAAAAAATAATCCAAAATCCGTTCTACAAACGATAGATAATTTTGTTCTCGAAAGTGGTCAATTCCTAATGAATGTAGGTCCAGAAAAAGGAGAAATTCTTAGAGATCATCTCGTAAAGTCAAAGCCAAATAATGTCATCGAGTTAGGGACTTTTATTGGATATTCAGCAGTATTAATTTCATCTACTATTGAAGAAAAAAGTAAATTAACTTCAATTGACTCAGATATTCATTCTGTAGAAATAGCTAAAGAACTAATCAACTTTGCTGGGTTAGGTAATAAAGTTAATTTGGTGCATGGAAGTGCTGAGGAAATAATACCCGAATTAAATTTTAATGCAGAATTTGTGTTCATTGATCATACAAAGAAAAAGTACCTTTCAGACTTAAAGCTTTTGGAGAATGAGGGAATAATTCATAAAAATTGTACTGTATTTGCAGATAATGTTGGAATTTTTAAAGATGAAATGGTGGAGTACTTTAATCATGTAAGAAATTCTGGGAAATATCGATCTCAAAATTTTAGCTCGAAATTAGAGTATAGAAATAATATATATGATGAAGTGGAAATATCGATTAAGAATTAACTATTATGGAAAATAGCAATCATTTTAATGTCATTGTAATTGGTGCTGGAATTTCAGGTATTGGTGCTGGATATTATTTAAAAAAGAATTGTCCAAACAAATCATTTTGTATAATCGAAGGAAGAGAGAACATCGGTGGTACATGGGATTTGTTTAGGTATCCAGGAATAAGATCAGATTCTGATATGTTTACACTTGGCTACGCTTTCAAACCTTGGAAAGAACAAAAAACAATTGCAAACGGGCCTTCAATTTTAAGTTATTTAGAAGAAACAGTTAAAGAAAACAATCTACGTGAGAAAATAAAGTTTAGTCACAAAGTCTTAAGTGCTAATTGGAATTCAACTAACCAAAAATGGGAGATAAGAGCCGCCCATCATGAACAAGAAATACTGTTAACAACCAATTTTCTTTTCATGGGAACAGGATATTATAATTATGATGAAGGATATACACCTGAATTTAATGATCTTGATAAGTATGAGGGTAAATTGATACATCCTCAGAAGTGGCCTGAAGATTATGATTATACAGACAAAAAAATGGTTGTAATTGGTAGTGGTGCAACAGCAGCCACAATAATTCCTGAATTATCTAAAAAAGCGAAACATGTCACGATGCTACAACGCTCACCGACATATTATTTTCCAAGTCCCGATGAAGATAGATTTGCAAATTTTTTGAAAAAATTTTTGCCATCACAAACGTCATATACACTTATTAGGCTACGAAATGTTTTTTTTCAGCAACTTCTATATAGAATTTGTCGATCATATCCAAATTATGTAAAACGAAAACTCATAGATGGAGTAAAAAAATTATTGCCTAATCATGATATTTCTAAAAATTTTACTCCGAAATACTTTCCGTGGGAACAAAGAATGTGCCTTATTCCAAATGGCGATTTGTTTGAGTCCATTAGAGAAAATAGGGCATCAGTAATAACAGACCATATTGACCGCTTTACGTCCAAGGGTATTACACTTAAATCAGGCCAAAATATTGAAGCTGATGTTGTAGTAACTGCAACAGGTTTAAACTTACAATCTTTTGGTGGTGTACAAGTGCATATCGACGGAAAGTTGGTTGAGCCCTCTGAAACCATGACTTACAAAAGTATGATGTTCAGTGGGATCCCAAATTTTGTAAATTCTTTTGGTTATATTAATGCATCATGGACGTTGAAAGCAGATTTAACCTGCGAATATGCATGTCGCTTAATAAATTATCTCGATAAAAATAACTACAGTCATTGTGTACCAAGGGTTCCTGTAGATGTAAAAGCTGAAAAAGATTGGCTAGCAACCGAATTTTCATCAGGATACATTCAAAGAGCTATTCATTTATTTCCCCAACAAGGCAGCAGGTCACCATGGGTAAACACTCAGAATTATTTCAAAGATTTTCTTGGTATTAAATTTGGTCGTTTGAACGACGACTCTATCCATTTTTCCTAAGCTTCTGCAGCTTTAGCCATTTCTCTGAGCTCATACTTCAATATCTTTCCAGTTGAAGTTTTAGGCAGCTCAGTAAAAACAACTTTTTTAGGACACTTAAAACCAGCAAGAGTTTCTTTGCAAAAAGATATGATGTCATTTTCTGAAATACTATCGTCTTGATTTTTTAATTCGATAAAAGCACAAGGTGTTTCTCCCCATTTTTCATCAGGTTTTGCTACAACCGCTGCAAATAGAACTGATGGGTGCTTATACAAAGTATTTTCTATTTCGACTGAAGATACATTTTCTCCTCCAGAAATAATGATATCTTTACTTCTATCCTTAATTTGGACATATCCATTCGGATGCATCACTGCTAAATCTCCAGAATGAAACCAACCACCTGACATGGACTTATCTGTTTCTTCTTTGTTTTTGAGGTAGCCTTTCATAACGCAATTACCTTTAATCATAATTTCACCAATTTCTTCACCATCATTTTTGACTTCTTTCATAGTTTCTGGATTCATAACCGTAAGACCTTCCATCATTGGAAATTTTACCCCTTGCATTGAT
>CACHLP010000002.1 GCA_902580665.1 uncultured Pelagibacteraceae bacterium
TACAATATGAACCCGCAGGTAGTAAGAAAACGTTTGAAAGATTAATGTCAGATATTTTAAGGCAAGTTGATGAAGAGTTGAGACAAGATCGTCTATTGAATTTTTGGAAACGCTTTCGTGTATATATAATTGGTGGAATAATTTTATTAATTGTTTCAGTACTCGGCTATCAAATTAATAAATCGGTAAAACAATCATTTTATGAAGATGAAGTAGAGAAATATATTAACACTTCAGATTTATTAGATTTTAACCAAGCTATTGAAGAATTAAGTAAAATTGAAAATTCAGATCAATTACTTATTTCAGGTATAGCACAAATTCAAATTGCAGCACTTTTAATAGAAAATGGAAAAAAACAAGAAAGTAAAAATCAGCTTTTAAAAATAATTAATGAAGGTAAAGGCAATAGAATTCTGACTGATCTGGCTATCTATTTTTACTTAATGAGTAGTTTAAACGATCTATCAATTGATGAAATAAATAAATACCTAACAAATAATAAATTAGACAATAGTTCTTTTAAATATCTTTTTAAAGAAACTATTGCTATTAAAAATTTGTTACTAGGCAATATTAAGATATCAAAAGAAAAATTTGACGAACTAATTAATGATGCAAATACTCCAAGAGATATTGTTATCAGAGCAACTAAATTTTTAGATACAATAAAATAGTATGAGAAATATTTTATTTATTATTTTGCTTTCAACATTTGTAATTATTAGTTGTACAAAAAGTGAATTAATAGAGGAAGATACTAATAGTTTTTCGATACTGGCTTACGATGCAGAGATTTCAGAAACTTTAGGTCTAAATATAGAAGATATAAGGATAGATCCTCCACAGGAATTAAATTATTGGTCTCAACATTTTCAAAATCCAGGAAATAATTTAAATAATATATTTTCATTATCTGTAATTGAAGATAAGTCGAAGATTGTTTCTGGTACAAGAGGAGCTATTAATATTATCCAGCCAATTTATTTTAATGATACATTGTGTTACATTTTACCCGCAGGCTTATTGGAATGCAAAAACCTTAAAAGCAGTGAAAAAATATTCTCTATTGATATAAAAATTAATGGCAGCAAAAAGTATGAAGTTATAAGAGGTGGACTCGCTTATTTTGATAATAAAATAGTTCTAGTTGATGCCTACGGACAGATTTTATTAATTGATGCCAATGATGGAAATAAAATATGGGATAAAAAAATTGAATTTCCAATATTATCTCCACCACTTATTTATAGAAATAAAATTTTATTTATTTCATCAGATAATAGATTATTTTCACTTTCTTTTGAGACGGGCGATATTGAATGGTCATTTCAAACAGTTGCAGAAGATAAAAAGAGTCTAATTACAGCTTCTCCAATAGCTTTTGAGAATATTATCATAGCTCCTTTTAGTAACGGTGAACTAGTTGCTTTTACAAATGATACGGGCAGACCTATATGGTCAGAAAATGTCTCACAGATCTCATTATTGAGTAATTTTGATATCAAAGATATTTCAGCTAGCCCTGTCTTATCAAATAATACAATTTTTTCTCTCAGTACTAATGGAAAATTGATATCAATGAACGCTATTAATGGAAAAAGGAACTGGGCAATTGATTTATCAGGATACAGGACACCAGTTATTTCAGGAGGTCAAATATACTTAATTGATGAAGATGGAAAGCTCATTTGTTTAAATAAAGATACGGGAGAAGTATTTTGGATTTCAGAACTCAATAAATTTAAAAAAGGTCAAAAGGCAAAGGATCTGAATTTGTGGCTTGGTCCTTATTTAATAAATAATTTATTATATAATATATCTTACTTTGGAGAATTAAAGATTGTATCACCAATGACAGGTGAAATTTTGTCAACTGATAGTCTAGGCGTAAAAGGTATAATATTGCCACCAGTTATATTGAGTAATTCGGTATTTGTAATGGATGAAAATTCCAATGTCTTCCAATTTGAATAAAATAAATTTTTGTATTATTGGCAAACCAAATTCAGGTAAATCAACTTTATTTAACTGTTTACTTGAAGACAGTATTTCTCCTGTTGGCGACAAATACGGACTTACAAAAAATTTATTTAAGGATAAATTTACTATGTATAGTCATGATTTTACAATTTTTGATACTCCTGGTCTGAGACGAAAAAGTAAGATAGATGATCTGGATGAAAAAAAAAGAAACAAGGAAGTTATAAAAATTATCAACCAGGTAGACGTTGTAATTTTACTAATAGATTCTGTTGAAAATATTACCAAGCAAGACTTTAGGCTGGCAGATTTAGCAATAACAAAAAAAAAGATAATATTTTTTTTATTTAATAAAATGGATCTTATTGATGAAGGCAAGAAATTTAAAACTAAGATCGATAAATATTTAATCAATAATTATAGTCAATATCAAATGATTAACACCGATTTTATTTCTGCAAAGAAAAACATTAGAATTAAGAGTTTTATAAAAGAAATTATTAGCAAAAATAAACTTGTCAATATTGAAATCACAAAAACTAATTTAAATAAATTCCTTAATTATTTAAATAAACAATCAAAATACCCAAAAATTAAAAAAAGAGAAATTAAGCCAAAGTACATTGTGCAAATAAAGACTGGCACCCCACTTTTTAAGGTCTTCATTAATTCAAAAAAGAAAGCTCCTCTTATCTTTCAAAGATTCTTTGATAATGCATTCAGGAATTTTTTTAAAATAAAAGGAGTGCCTATTTCTTATCAATTTATAAGCTCTAGCAATCCTTATTCAAACTAAAGCTTAATAATCTCACCGCTTTTTTCATTTGATAGCAAGAATTTTACAATCGCACTTGCAACGTCGACTGGATCTTTTATTTGCTTTTTATTCTCACCGGGCATGATATTTTCTCTAAATTTAGTATTTACTGCACCTGGGTAGATAATATTAGCATTTATAGAGTTGCCTTTATTCTCATTAGCGAAACTTAAGACTAGTTCATTTAATGCTGTCATGATTGGTTGATATATACCCCAATATTGGGACTTCATTTCAGTTTTTATTGAAGAAATAATAACAAAGTTAGATTTTTTAGAATTTTTCAGTAAAGGATGAAAATGTTTCATAATTCTAAAATTAGAAATATAGTTTAAATTGATAGTGTCATTGAATTCATTTAAATCAATTGACTCTACAGGCGATAATTTAGTTATTTGGCCTGCAGATGATACAATAATATCTAAAAACCTATCTTTTTTAAATATTTCTTCAGAAAGATTTTCTATTACATTAGGCTTACATAAATCAATTGGAACAATTGTACATTCACACCCATTTGAAATTATTTTATCATTTATCTCTTCTAATTTAGATGCATTACGTGACAGAATATATATGTGTTTAACTGTCTTTGATAACTCCTGAGCAATACTTGCTCCAATTCCAGATGACGCGCCTGTAATTAGACAATTTAGATTTCTCATGATTAAATACCTATTTCTTCTAAATTTCTTGGTATATGCTCAAAAAAGTCTATTCCAATATTTACCATTTCAGCAAATGAGCCACTATTCATAAAGTCATCTAATAGACTAGAAGATATATTTTGATTTATAAAAAACAGAATTATCACAACTACAATATACCCTCTGAAAATGCCCAGGACTCCTCCAAGCCCCATATCAACCAGCCCCTTTTTCTTAGGTTGTAAAAAACCGATAAAAAGTCTGAGTAAGAATGAAATAAATATATATGAGGTTATGAGGGTAATTAGAAATATTGTAACATCAGATAAAGTTTCATTAGTAATATATTGATCTGCAACTGGTCTTAATAAGGCAAAACAATTTTTAAGTATAAAAAATATTATTATCCATTTAATTAAATTAAAAAAACTTTTTAATAATCCATTTTTAATACCAAGAAAAATTGATATTAGGCAAATGATTAGGAAAGTAATATCAAAAGCATTGAGAAACTGAGAATAATTAAGATCGTTCATCTTATGAATTTTTATTAAAATATCCGAGTAATATTGGCAATATAGTAAGACTTCCAACTAAAGCAATAAACATTGCGAGTGCTGTAAATGCTCCAAAGTATATTGTAG
The DNA here is from genome assembly GCA_902580665.1 of uncultured Pelagibacteraceae bacterium. GTDB lineage: Bacteria > Pseudomonadota > Alphaproteobacteria > Pelagibacterales > AG-422-B15 > CACNXQ01. The sequence goes on from CACHLP010000002.1 coordinate 4,092, forward strand.
GGTAAAAATTAGAAAATACCAAAATTGAGAAACCTGCCATAATAGTTATTGAAGTATTTTTGATTGCAGTGCTAACTGTTTTCTGGCAGTTATTGACTGCATCTGCGTGTGATCCAGTTATCGCAATATATTCACGATACCTATAAACATAATGTATGCAATTATCTACCGCTATCCCAATCGTAATCGAGGCAATTGTAATTGTCATCAAATCCAGGGGTATATTCAATAATCCCATAGTTCCCAATATTACAAAACAGGCGACTAAATTCGGTATCAAAGCAGCTAAAGCTATTTTAAATGATCGAAATAAAATAATTAATATTATGAATATTCCCATTAAAACAATTCCCAAAGATTTAATTTGAGAGTCAAAAAGGCTTTGTAGCATATTATTGTACAAAATTAGTATTCCAGTAAGACTTACCTCAATATTTTGATTGTTATAATTTGAATCCATATGTTCTCTAAGCTCATTAACGAAATTTGCCCTTTTTAACTCAGGATGAGTATCGATTACACGTAGAGAAATTCTTGCCTGATTTTTATCTATCAACACATAGGGTTTTAAAATTTGATCTTTAATATCTTGTGGTAATTTTTTGTATAAAACTGAGAGTTCAAGAGTATCAAACTCTTCATTTGAATTAAGTTTTTCAGCAGTTCTAATAATGGATGCCAACGAAAGTACTTTGCCTACGAAATCATACGTTTCTAGATAGTCATGAATACTCTTAACACTGTCAATTTTTTCTTTAGTAAACCAGTAGTCTGAAGGGTCATAATCAATTCCAAAATCCATAAAATCCTCCTCTTCAAAAGAGAAATCATCATTTGGCTCATCTTTGAATTGTATAATAATATCCAAGGGAGTAGTTCCACCCAATTGTTCATCAATTAATTTCATTCCTTTATATATTTCAGTATCTTCTTTAAAGTAATTAACAAAACTATTTTCTACTTTAAGAGTACTTGCTCCATATATGCCAATAGCAAACAAAGATGTAAAAAATAATAATGTCAATACTGGAAATTTGATGGATAAGATAGAAAATATATCTTTAGTATTATTTTTATCCAACCGAGCAGTACTTTTTAAATTTAAGACTGATATCAAAATTGGTAAGAAAATAAAGCTTGATACATATGTAATAGTTAGACCCATGCACATCATTAAGCCAAAATCCATAACTGGTTTAATTCCACTTGTATAAAGCGATCCAAATGCAAAAATAGTTGTTAGAGCTGCAAATAGACAAGGCTTATACATTTTTCTAAGTGCACGTATAATATTTTGATTAATTGTAGATTTTTCCTTCTCTAAACTTATTTGCCGATACCTTACAACTATATGTACGGTCATTGATAAAGATAAGATCAAAATAAGCATGATAAAGTTTGATGAAATAACAGTTACTTTCCATCCAAGAAGTGAAATAGACCCGATCATAGTAATTAAAATGAATATACAATTAGCTATACATGCAATCATCCACAAAGGGCTTCTAAAAACAAGATAGAGCACAATTAATATAAAAATAAAGGCTCCGATGCCGAAAATAATAATATCATTTTTTACAAAGGCGATAGTATCATTTGCAATCATTGAAACTCCTCCTAGATGAATTTTAATATTCTTATCTTTGAATTGCTCAATTATTGTTCTGATAATTAAAATATTATTTTCTCTCTCTTTATCCTGTTTCTTTTTTTCAATTTCATATTTGAAGTCTAGTTGAGATAAAAGCTCAAGCTCAGCATCATTTTTTTTTACTAACTCATTAAGTCTTATTCTTTCATTTACTATTTTATCGAAATCAAGATTCTTTTTTAGATTAATTAGCAAGCCTGTAGTAGTCGCATCTTCACTAATAATTAGGTTTTTGAAAATTGGACTACTAAGCAATTCTATCTCAGCATCAGCGATATTTACTTGTGGTGATTTAATTGTAATTATTTCATTTACTAGATCTGATAAAGATTGATTATTAATCTCTAATAATGGTGCGTCAAAAATTGATTGAGTTGAGTCAACAAAAGGAAGATTTTCAATTTCTGTAATAAAAGAATTTAAAAAATCAAGATTTTGCCTTTTAATAAATTTCTGTTTTGAAGTGAAAGTAACAATTAAAAAGTCACTTGAATCATAGTCCTTAATTAACTCTTGATATCTTTTTAGATCATCATCTTGTTCTAAGATGAGAGTATCAGAAGATGCGTCAAGTTGAAAATTATCTGAATTAAATAGGAAAAAAAAAGCAATTGCTACAAGTAGAAACAAAGATAATTTTGAATAATTATCAAGAACTGACGAAAATACTTCTTTCATTACTTATGAAATATATCTTCTTTGGTATCTTTTGCCTAGGTTTGTTAAAATCTCATATGGTATAGTATCTATGCTCTCACACACTGTATTGATAGGGTTCTTATTTCCAATGAATTCAAACTCTTTATTAGCAATTTGTTTTAAAGTTTTAAAATCCGTTAAATCAACTGTTACTAAGTCCATTGAGACTCTTCCAATCAAATTAATTCGTTTATTATTTAAATAAATTTTACAATTATTTGAAAAGAGTCTACTGAATCCATCACCATAACCAATGGCAAAAGTGCCAACTTTCATCTTTTTCCTTGCTTTAAATGTAGCTCCATAGCCTACGGTATCCCCTTTATTTATTTCCCTTGTTTGAATCAATTTACTCTTTAAAGAGACTACATTTTTGTAATGTTTACTCTCTTTGATTTGACAATTCCCCCCATAAAGAGATATTCCTGGCCTAACCATATCAAGATTATATTTTCTCCCCAGCAACACTCCCCCAGAGTTCGATATGCTGTGTAAACAATTTGGAAAGTATATTCTTATCTTATCAAATTCCTTTAATTGAGTTTGATTTTTTTTGTTTTTTGGATCATCAGCGCAAGCTAAGTGACTCATTATCAGAACAAGATCTGAATTTTTAATTAATTTTGATTTATTTTTAATTAGATTGGCAGTTTCATTTTTATCTAAACCAAGTCGCGACATGCCTGTATCAAAATGAATTGCAATCTTAAGTTTTTTATTAAATTTACTTTGATAGCGCTCTATTTTCTTAAGTTGTTTCAAATTATTGATTACAGGTATTAATTTATATTTACTTATTATATTTAAGTTATCTAAAACTAAACCATTTAGAATATACACTTCTACTTTTTTATTTATTTTTCTAATTTCCACAGCTTCATCGGTGGAAGCTACAAAGAAATGATTGCATTTTGATCTAGTTAGCACAGGCAGTACTTTCTTAACTCCAAGACCATATGCATTTGATTTTACAGTTGCTGCAACTATACAATCTCTATTCACTTTTTTTTTGATTTTTAAGTAATTTTCACCAAGTGACTTTAAGTCGATGTCTAAAAAAGTATTTTGATCAACATTCTTCATTTTGAAAGACTTTACTCATAATTGTTTGAGTGATCTTTGCTAATAAAGTTCCCAAACTTTGTAAACTTACTTTCAAAGCTTAGTCTTATATTTCCTGTTGGTCCATGTCTTTGTTTTGATATGAGGAGTTCTGCCTGACCGTGGATTTCATCCATTTTTTGCTGCCATTCAATGTAATCTGCGGTACCGAGAGCAGGCTCACTTTTTTCCAAATAGTATTCTTCCCTATAAATAAACATAACTACATCAGAGTCTTGCTCGATAGAACCTGACTCTCTTAGATCTGATAATAAAGGCTTCTTATCTTCCCTTTGCTCAACCTGTCTAGATAATTGTGATAATGCTATAATAGGAATATTCATTTCTTTTGCTAGAGCTTTAAGGCTTTGAGTTATCTCAGAAAGTTCAAGAACTCGTGATTCATTTCTTGATATTTTACTTGGCCTCAATAATTGTAAATAATCAATCACAATTGCGCCAAGACCGTGTTTCCGTTTGAGTCTTCTTGCCCTAGAAGCAAGTGTTCCAATATTTATGGCGGGTGTGTCGTCAATAAATAGAGGAATCTCCAATATTTTTTTTGACACTGATACTAAATTATCCAAATCATTTTCTGATAAATCACCTTTTCTCATATCATTAGAACTTATTCTTGCCTCTTCTGATAAAATTCTTCTGGCTAGTTGTTCCGATGACATTTCAAGTGAAAAGAATAGAACACTTGAGTCCATATCATTATTATTATGAGCCTCTTTTGCAATATTAAATGCCATATTTGTTGCAAGTGCTGTTTTTCCCATAGACGGTCTTCCTGCAATTATGATTAAATCTGAGGAATGAAATCCTCCTAATTTAGCATCAAGATCCCTAAACCCAGAGGATAAACCAATCACATTAGTATCTTTCTTAAATGCTTTGGTTGTAAGCTCTATGGCCTCTTCAACTGAACTTCTAAATGATTGAACCTTATTTCCTGTAGTTCCTTTTTCTGATATTTGATAAAGATCTTTTTCTGCGTCTTCTATGAGATCACCAGGTTTTACATCCATACCACTTTCAATAGCATCATGTTGGACCTTGCCCCCAAGTTCATAAAGTCCTCTTCTTACAGCCATATCATAAATTATTTGAGAATAGCTTTTTGCATAATCTAAAGAAACTGCTGAATTCGCTAATCTTAATAGGTAATTTGACCCACCTATTTCCTCTAGATTTTTTTCAATTTCAAAATAACTTTGCAGAGTAATAGGTGATGCAATTTGACCTTTAGAAATCATTTTATTTATTACTTCAAATATAATTCTATGAACCGGTTCATAAAAATCCTCTGAATTTACTATTTCAGTTATATCGTAAAATATTTCATTGTTAATCAGTATAGCGCCAAGTAACCCTTGTTCAGCTTCCATGTTGTGTGGAAGCTGTTTTAAAGAAATATTATTGGACTGTATTTGAAATGTGTTGGACATTGAGTCAATTAACATTAATTACAAAAACTTGTCAGTATATTAATGAAAAAAATACTAACAGGGCTTTAATATTGTTAATATATTCTTATACTTTACATAAAGAATTATATTTGTCTTTTAAATCTTTGAATTTTGTGAAAAATTATTATTACGTTTTTCTTGTAATTTCAAGATATAGATTGGCTTTAATATCTTCATATAAACTTATCCCTATTTCAGTTTGACCTAATTCTTTGATTGGATCAAGAATCACCGAGTCAGGTGAAATCTTTATTTCATGTAATGAAAATATACTCTCACTAATAGATTTTTGACTAACCGCACCATAGAGACTGCCATCATCGTTTGCCTCCACTTCTATCAAAATTTTCTTTCCATCTAGCTTATCCTTAAGTTTGTTTGCCTCAATTATTTTTTTATCATTTTCAGAATTGATTTGAGTGATACGATTTTCTAAATCAGCTTTATTTTTTTTATTTGCTATGATTGCTTTTTTTTCAGGTATCAAAAAATTTTTTGCAAAGCCATCTTTAACAGTGACAATTTCGCCAGCTTTTCCTAATTTATTTAATGATTCTAAAAGAATTATTTCCATTATCGACCCGTATACGGTAATAGAGCCAGATATCTTGCTCTTTTGATTGCAGTTGAGAGATCTTTCTGTTTCTTTATTGAAATATAACTTATTCTTCTGGGTGTAATTTTTCCTTTTTCAGAAATAAATTTTCTGAGAGAGGAAAGATCTTTATAGTCAAAAGTAGAAGAGTTCTTTTTCGTATTTTTGTCCATAAATTTTTATTCTTTTTCTTTAAACATTAATGTAGGAGTTTCACTAAATGATTTAACTTTTATTGATAAGTATCTGATAATATTTTCATTTAGATTTAATTTTGAGTTCATTAAATCGATATTTTCTTGAGGCATTTCAATGTTCATAAATTCATAAAATGCTTTTTTATTGTTTTTTATAGGATAAGCGAGGTTTCTCATGCCCCAGCTTTCTTGATAAATGACATTACCACTTAATTCAGAGACCATATCTGTATGATTTAGCAATTCATCAGAAAGTTCGTTTGAACTTAAACTTTGTTTAAGTATTAGCACATGTTCATAAAGGGCCATAAATTAGTCATATTTATTATTAAAGTCCGAATAAATATTCTATAATTAGCTATTAAGCAAGTATTCTTTTAGATGAAAACAGCATTAATTTTTCCTGGACAAGGCTCACAATACATCGGAATGGGGTATGACTTTTATTCTGATTTTCAATCATCACGTGATATTTATGATCGACTAGATAAAATAATGAGTAAAAGTCTTGCTAACTTAATATTCAAAGGTGAAGAAAATGAACTTGCTATGACAGAAAATTCACAACCCTCAATAATGGCAACAAGCATTGCTATTCTTGCTGCTTTAAAGGAAAGTGGAAAAATAGATAATAATTCTTTTCATTGTGTCGCAGGCCATTCTCTTGGTGAATATTCGGCACTAGTCGCTAATAATTCAATCAATTTTCATGATTCTGTAGAATTACTTAAGATTCGATCTAAAGCTATGCAAGAAAGTATGCCAGTTGGCTCTGGAGGAATGGCAGCAATTATTGGAGGAACTGAAGAAGAAATTACTGCTATTATTAGCGACATAAGACCAGAAAGCAAAGTTTTTATAGCTAATGATAATGCAGTAGGGCAAGTAGTTATTAGTGGTGAAATGAAAGCAATTGATTATATTGTTAAAAATTCAAAAATACTTGGATTGAAAAAGGCCATTAAGTTATCTGTAAGCGCCCCTTTTCATTGTGAACTTATGATGACAGCTTCTATAACAATGCAAAACGCGATTGATAAATTTATTTTTAAAGCTTTTAATGTACCTCTCTATTCAAATGTGACTTCTTTGCCCTGTGATGAAAAAGAGATAAAGCAAATTCTAGTAGAGCAAATAGTGAGAAAAGTAAGATGGAGAGAAATAATCAAAAATATGATAAATGATGGTGTGGAAAGATTTATCGAAATTGGCCCCGGAAATGTTTTGACGAATTTAGTAAAAAGAGCGTCAAAAGAAATTACATCGATATCTATATCAAAAGTAGATGATTTTAAGAAATTGGATAATATTATATAATGAAAAATGTGTTAATTACTGGAGCGACGGGTGGAATAGGGTCATCAATCTTAAAATTATTTTATGACAATAATTATAATATATGCGCGACAGGCACTAATATTGATAAACTGAATGAAATTGAATTGTATTATAAAGGAAAAGTTAAATGCATTCAGAGTAACCTTAATGACGAATTTCAATTAGAGAATCTAGTCCAGAAGTCTAATGAATATTATGGATCAACAGATATACTAATAAATAATGCAGGAATTACCAGAGATAACCTGTTTTTAAGAATGAAAGATGATGAGTGGAATGAAGTAATTAATGTCAATTTAAATTCTAATTTTAAGTTAACAAAGCATATTTTGAAGGGCATGATAAAAAGTCGCTGGGGAAGAATTGTCAATATTTCATCAGATGCCGCTAAGATTGGCAATGCAGGTCAGGCAAACTATGTCGCCTCTAAATCTGCAATTGAAGGTCTCACAAGAACGCTCGCAAACGAAGTAGCTGCAAGAGGTATAACAGTTAACTGTGTTTCACCAGGATTTGTTAATACTGAAATTCTTGCAACAGTCGATGAAAAAACACTGCAAAATATGGTAGAAAGAATTCCTCTTGGAAGAATTGGAAGTATTGATGAAATCGCGTCTGCAGTTTATTTTCTTTCTTCAGAAGAATCAGCCTATATTACAGGTCAAGTGCTTCATGTCAATGGTGGCTTGACAATGTGATGCAGAAGGTAATAAAAAAACTAATATAATAAAACAGGAGTATTTATGAGTGAAGTTGCTGACAAAGTTAAAAAAATTATAGCTGAACATTTAGGCATAGATGATATGAGTAAGATCACTGATGATGCTAAGTTTATTGACGATTTAGGTGCAGATAGTTTGGATACTGTGGAATTAGTCATGGCATTTGAAGAAGCTTTTGATGTAGAAATTCCTGATGACAAAGCGGAAACTATATTAACTGTTGGAGATGCAATATCTCACTTAGAGACAGACTAATAAATATAATATAATGAAGAGAGTTGTAGTTACCGGAATGGGGCTAGTGACACCCTTTGGTTGCGGACAGTTACAAAACTGGAATAGCTTAATCTCCACTAAATCGAGTGCTACTAAAATTACAAAATTTGACTCCAAGAAATATAAGTGTCAAGTTGCATGTGAAGTTCCAATTGGGAATGGAGAAAATGGAACATTTAATGCTGAAGACTGGATTGAGAGAAAAGAAATAAAAAAAATTGATGATTTTATTAAATATGTAATGGCTGCAGCTGAGGAAGCTTTTAAAGAAAGTAACCTAGGTACCATCAATGATCCGCAATCTTTTCGGTCAGGCTGCATTATTGGCTCAGGTATGGGGGGATTACCAGGAATAGAACAAACATCCATTGATTATTCAAATGGAAAAAAAATTAGTCCTTTTTTTATAACTGGTAGAATAATTAATATGCCAGCTGGCTACTTATCTATAAAGTATAATTTAAAAGGACCAAACTACTCAACAGTCTCTGCGTGCGCCTCTTCTGCTCATGCAATTGGTGAATCTTATCGCCTAATTCAGCATGGCCAGGTTGATGTTATGATGACTGGCGGATCAGAAGCGACTATAAGCCCTATAGGAATAGAGGGTTTTGCAGCTTGTAGAGCATTAAGTACAAATTTTAATGACTTTCCATCTAAAGCCTCTAGACCCTTTGACGAAGAGAGAGACGGTTTTGTTATGGGGGAGGGTGGCGCAGTTCTTATTCTTGAAGAATTAACTCATGCACTTAGACGCAACGCAAAGATATTGTGTGAAATTAGGGGGTACGGAATGTCGTCAGATGCATACCATTATACCTTGCCAGATAGTAAAGGAGATGGTGCATATAGAGCGATGAATAATTCAATTGAGGATGCTAAACTTCGGCCAAGTGAAATCCAATATATAAATGCACATGGAACTTCAACTCCAGCAGGAGACAAAGCTGAAGCATTAGCTATAGATAGAATATTTATGGATAACGCAGAAAAAGTATGTGTATCATCAACAAAATCGCAAACAGGACACTTGTTAGGTGCTGCTGGAGCTGTTGAGGCAATATTTTCAATTATGAGTTTAGCAAATCAAATTGTACCAATTAATTTAAACCTAGAAAATGAGTTGGAAACAAAAAAGATAAATTTTATTAAATCTGAACCACTTAAAATGAGTCTCGACAATATAATATCAAATTCATTTGGTTTTGGTGGAACGAATGTCTCTTTGTTGTTTTCTAAGTTTGATGGCAAATAGTCTTAAATCAAAAAATTTAATCATTGTGATATCATCACCATCTGGAGCAGGAAAATCATCTATATGTAAACAGTTATTAAAGGATGATCCTCAGTTAAATATATCTATTTCAGATACCACAAGACCCCCAAGAGACAATGAAACCAATGGTAAAGACTATAACTTTATTAAAAAAGATGAATTTGAGAACAGAATTAAGAATAATGAATATATTGAATATGCAAATGTTTTTGGCAATTATTATGGTTCACTCCATAAGACGGTTCAAAACTCACTAGATAATGGTTTTGATGTTCTGTTTGACATAGACTGGCAAGGGTCAATTCAACTTAAAGCCTCTAATCATCCAAACTTACTTACTATTTTCATAACTCCTCCATCAAAAGAAGTTATCTACGAAAGACTTAAGTTAAGAGCAGAAAAGTCAGGTGACAACGAACAGTCTATTAAATATAGAATGGAAATGTACGAAACTGAGATGAGTCATAAAAATGAATATGAACACATTATTGAAAATGATGATTTTGAGAAATGTGTCTTTAAAATAAAAAAAATAATATTGGAAGCTAGGAAAAAGTTATATAGCTGAAGCTAATTTACAATAGTCCTCTACTGATAAATCTTCAGCCCTTAAATTGTCATCAATATTAAGCATCTTTAATTGGCTGCTATAATCTCTTAAGGTAGTTTTGATTTTTTTTCTTCTATGCTCAAATGATTTTTTTAACAATTTTTGAAGATTCAAGATATTCAGATTTTTGTTTTTTAAAATAGGAGTAAATTCAAGCACTGTTCCATCAACCTTTGGCTTTGGGAAAAAAATGTCTGAGGGAGCATTTAAAATCTTACTTACATTGCAACGTGCTTGAGTAATAACAGATATCCTGCTGAAGGATTTTTGATTAGGCAATGAAATGATACGATCAGCAACTTCTTTTTGAAACATAAGAGTCATTTTGGAATAGAATGGCGGCCATTGTTCTCTAGTTATCCAATTTATAAGTAATTGAGTTGAAATGTTGAATGGCAAGTTTCCAACAATAATTGATTTATTTTTTTTATTTTCATTTTCATAATCATAACTTAAAGCATCACAATTAATTATAATTATTTTATTATTATCTTTAAAATCGTTAGTTAGTGTGTCAAAAAAACGGATATCTTTTTCAATCAAAAAAAGTTTTTTGAATTCTTTTTTTACCAAGTGCCTTGTAAGTGCCCCCATGCCAGGACCAATTTCAAAAATATTTGTTTGCTTATCGCTTGAGATTAAAGAACTTAATTTTAAGATAAAATTATGGTCTTTAATAAAATTTTGACCTAAAGATTTTTTTGGAGAGTTTTTATTTATACTCAATTGTTGCTTCATTAAATAAATCTCTTATCATTTTACTGCTTTTAAGGTCTAACTGTTTTTGAATAATTATATTTTTAGCTAAATCAACTGAAAGCTCTGGATTCTTTAACATAATTTCCTCAATTTCTATTTCACTTGCTGAAGTTAGCCTGTAATAGATTCCAGACACCAATTTTTGCCAGGACATTTCATAGGTTAAATAATCTTTAAATTCACTATATTTAATATTATTGGTTTTAAAAAGTTCTTGAAGACTATCTTTACTCATTGAGATATTGTTGTAAAAAGTCTTTTCATGTTGTAAATATTCATTTTCATCAATAGATATACTATATTCTTGTAACTTTTCATTTTTAAGTATTTCTTTTATAAGTTCATCTGCCGCGACGTTAGCTAATTGATTATTATTTTCTGGCGTAATATCTATTCCACTTAAAAGCGCACGCATCTTCATTCTCTTTACAATATCATATGAGGTAATTAATTTGTCATTTACTAAAACAGCTATTTTATGATCATTAACAGTGAATGCTTTTACGTTCAAGCTCATTAATATGACTACAAAAACAAGAGAAAAAATTTTAAGTATTTTATTCATAGCGACTTTAAATTTGTGGTCCAAAAACTCTATTTTTTCCATAATTATTTGTAGATCCAAATGGCTTAAGTACTATTGTAAAGCTAAAACCATCGCTTTCTTCAATATCCCTGTCTTTTGTTAAATCTCTATAATAATTAAAGTCAATCCCTAAACAATCATTTTCATATAACACACCATATTGATAGCCTATATTTTTGTTTGTATCTAAGTTTTTAGAACCAGTAAATTTTATAAATAGATTTTTCTCTAAATTATATTTTCCTCCTAAAGCAATTTGCTCAGATGGGTTATCATATTTACCAGATGTATAATCATAATTAGTTGCAATAATTAAATCCCCAAATACATTGAAAGAGTTAGTACTCAAGGATTTTGTCTTTAAATCGTCTCTGTCAACGACTAGTGAACTGTATAAATAATTATTAGAATTTAAAACTATATTAGAATTAAAAAAATAATCAGATATTTCTTTGGCTGTATCTCTATTATTTTTATTAAAGCGATAACTCTGTCCGATTATTGTTTTTACGTCAATCCCCTCTGTAGAATTTATAAACCATTCTAAACCATAATTAATTCTGGGACCACTTTCCCAATCTGTTACAGATGTTGCCCTGTTTGGGGAAAATAGATTACTATTTGTAACTGCAATTGCAGAGGTATAATTATTGAAAGGTGCAATAATTGGCATTAAAACAGGGGTAAGTGTTTGATTGGTTAACGAGGATGTTTTCAGTAAAGGAAATGAAATCTTTGAACTTAATTGTGGGTAAAAACGAACATTGCTTGTATCTTTTTTTGATTTTTCATCAATTGATATTGACGTAATTCTTATATTAGCCTCATTATCGGTTATTAATCCATAATTTTTATGAAATCTCTGATTATTCCAGTCTAACTGAGAGGAAGCAATTGTCTCGTAAGTTTCGCTTAAATTCTGTCTAAAAGAAAAAGTGTTATTTAGAGATACATTTCCTTCAAATAAATTATTTTCGATATTATTAATATTGTAAACGATATTCGGATATAAATATTCCCATTGTTTGTCTTGAGTGGTCAGATGTTTATAACCGATTGACTCAACGGAAAAAAAAATGTTATTGGTTTCTCTTTGAAAATCAAAACCTGACTTTAGTACCGTAAGTTTATTGATCTTATTCTTGCGCATATAAGTATCATTATTGCTTGTCTTAACATATGCCTGAAGTGTTCCATAAGGATTAAAAATTGTACTGTCAAAGAAAAGATGATTGCTTGTTCCACTATTATCGTCATTATCATCAACGCTTGCATTTAAGTCTAACTTTAAAGTTTTATTGAGATGCCTATAATTAAGATTAAAAAAATTATTTTTTTTAGTTTGTATATTTGGCGTAAATGTAACATCCTTATTACTACCCAAATTTATAAAAATTGGGATTGAAAAGGTATCTCCCAATTGATTATCAGTCTGAATAGTTGGCATCAAAAAACCTGACCTCTTTTTGACTGACGGATCTGGATGAGAAAAGTATGGTAAATAAAAAACTGGGACGTTAAATAATTGAATTTGAGCATGATCATAATGAATAGTCTTTGTTTTATTATCATGGTAAATTCTTTTAGATTTAAGTTTCCAGCCAGGACAATCCTTAATTAAATAGTCATTTTCAAGGCATGGTGTATACTCTGTGTTTTCAATTATACTAATATTATTTTGTTTATTATAACTTTCACCAACTATTCTTGAACCATCGTGAAGCCTCACTTTTAGGCTTGATCCACTAATTTTATTAAGGTTATCACTTGAAGAAAGTTCATTTAGAAAAAATGTATTTTCTGACTCGTCATTTATAATAACTTCACCAATAGCATTTAAATTTTTGTTTTCTCTATTGTAAATTATTTTATCTGATTTTATTTTTATTTTATTTTCGTTAATCGCGATCGCATCACCAGAAGCAATAACTTTTTGATCTAATTTGTCTATGCTAACTTCATCAGCATAGATTTTTATTAATTGTTCTGCTATTCCACTACTAAGAGAACAAATAAAAAATAATATTATGAAACCAATAATAAATTGTATATTTATTTTACTGAAGAATAACATTATATTATTTTTTTTCTTCTTAACTCAGAGTATTGCAGAATAATTGCAGCAATAGAAAATGTTATTATAGGCATGCTAAAATTTGCAATTAAAGGATGTATTTGTGATGTAGACCCGAGAGCATTAAGTAAATTAGCGACAAAATATAAAAAAAATATAAGAATTAGTGAACTTATTATAACTTTTGAAAATTTGTCATTTTGTTTTATCCCTTGTACGAGTGAAAAAGCTAAAAATACAAGAGCAGCAATATAGAATGGCAAGCTAATTAACTCGTATAAATACATTTTAAAATCGACAGCTGAATATCCTAGTTCTTCAAGAAAATTAATAAAAGTCATTAAGCGCCATATTGAAATACTTGATGGAGAAGAGAGGCCATCCGATATGTCTTCTGATTTTATATTTGTATTATACTTTAGAAAATTTTGATACTTGGACTCTCCATACTTAGGTGTAATTTGTATTTCTGACATTTCCCAATAACCATCATTAAGTTCAGCCTTTTTACCGTCAATTCTGCCATTAAATGCACCTTTTTTATCATATTCTAATAACATAAAATTATGAAGGGTTTCGCCGCGATTTTCTGTTTTCTTTGCGTATAAAACGCTATTTAAACCATTTTTATCATTACCCTGTTTGAGCCATAGACCATCTTTTGTAATAGAGGCAAATTTATCAACTCGATCAATATATTCATATTTTAAATCTGAATACATATCATCAAATACTGAAATTAATGGATTGGCCAATAAAATAAAAGTAATACCAATAAAAAAATATAGAGTTACTGGTGTGATTAAAGTTTTTATATTTGATATGCCCATTCCGCTGATTACTATTGACTCTGAATTTCTTATTAAGGTTAAAAAAGTTAATATCGCGCTTAAGAAGGACGTTATTGGCAATGTATAACTAATTAAATTAGGAAAATTGAATACTGTTAATTGAAGTATAATATTTATAGGAACGTCTTTGCCCGCAGATTTCCTAAATTGCTCAACAAAATCTCCAATAAAAAGTATTGAAGATAAAATTAAAATAGTAAAAAGAAACGAATAAGAGAACTTTACTAAAATATAATAATTTATTTTATTAAACATTTCTTTTTTTGAAAAAAAATAAGATTTCTTGATAAAGACAGATAATTACACACACTATCAATGATAATGGAAATAAGTAATTAAAATATACGATATAATTATTCTCAATTAATAAATTTGAAAGTGTAATTTGTAATATTTGCACTACAAAAGCAATAATAGATACTGTAATTATGGGATATGTCCAACTATCATCAGGTCTGGCAGAAAATCTGATCATAAGAAGAGGTAAAAGAGAATAAAAAAATATATAAAAAGGATTAATGATTCTCGAGTGAAGATTAGCAAATTGCTCTTTTTCATTTTTATTATATTCTCCTAGCATCTTCATTTTAAGGTTATTTATAATTTCACCAGTAGATAATTCATCTGGATAGATGTGAGTACTTTCTTTTTTTCCATGTGGTAAAAGATTCAGATCATAGGTATTAAATGCAACTTCGGATAATCTATTTTCGGTATTACTATAAATTTGAATTGTACCGTTAAATAATCTTAAAAATTTATTATCATTTAAATTTATAAACCTACCCTTTTCTGCAATATATGTTTGTGGAGTGTCGGGATTACTTTGATCATGAATTAAAAGACCAAAAATTTCATCATTTTTTTTCTCTTCTAAGAAAATGGTAAAATTACTTGTTGGCGATATGAATTTTTTCTCTTTTAAAAGTGAAAGATGTACACCTGAAGATCTTATATCAATAATTTTATATCTAATTTCCTTTAAAGAGTAAGGAGTAATAAATAGACTAAAGATCATTATTAATAAATAGATAGTAATTGAGAATAAAATTATTGGTTTTATCAAGATATCTTTTTCAGACTTTCCAGATGTACCTAAAATTATTAGTTCACTATCGTTTCGTAATCTATTTAAATTAAATAGTATTGAAAGAAACACACAAACAGGAAATGTTAAAAGTATAATTTTTGGGAGCAACATAAATATATAAGAAATATAAGTTTCAATCGACACATTGTTTGTAGTTAATAGGTCAATATGCCTCAGTCCTTGCCCTAACCATAATATCCCTGAAAGCAAAATAGATAGAAACAAAAAACTTGAAGAGATTTCTTTAATCGCATATGTTGTAAATCTTGACATTTTCTCAATTATATCAATATTTTGTTAAAGGTACAAACGTATGGAAATTCAATTTAAAAATATAAAACAAGATAAAGGTGCTATTGGCATTATATTTTGTGATCATAATTCTAAGTTGATAGGTTATGGCAAAAAACTAGATCAGCTCTCAAAAAAACACCTATCAAATACAATCAATGCAGACGAGTCATTCAAAACTAGAAAATCAAAAAATTTTGATTATTTGATCGTTCACAATCCCCAAAACCTTAATCTCTCAAAATTATTTATATTTAAATTAAAAAATATAAAAAACGCTTCTAATAGAGACTTTCAAATTTTAGGGGGGAATTTACTATCACTTATAAAATTTTATAAAGAAAATAACACCATCATCTATCCTGATGGAGTTGGTACATCTAAATTAAGCTTTGTGAACTCTACAAGTGAGTTGCTACTAGGATTTTTATTAGCATCTTACAAGTTTACAAAATATTTTTCTAAAAAAAACATAAAAAATGCTAGCAAAAAAACAAAAATCAAAATTTACTCATCCCAATTTTCACGATTAGAAAAACAATATGAAACAGTAAAAGCAATTCATGAGGGTGTAACGATGACCAGAAATCTTGTTACGGAACCCCCAAATGTTATGACTCCACCTGAAATAGCTAAAAATGCTGCTTCACTTGAAAAAATAGGATTGAAAGTTACGATTCTTGGTGAAAAAGAAATGTTAAAATTAGGCATGGGATCTTTACTTAGTGTTGGACGCGGAAGTGAACATGAGTCCAAACTAGCTATTATGGAATGGAAGGGCCATAGAAATAAAAAGAAAAAACCAATCGCGTTTATAGGTAAAGGAGTATCATTTGACACTGGTGGCGTTTCACTTAAACCTGCAGGTGGAATGGAAGAAATGAAATATGACATGGGAGGTGCAGGTGTTGTAATTGGTTTAATGAAGACATTAGCCCTAAGAAAAGCTAAGGCTAATGTAATAGGTGTTGTGGGTCTTGTCGAAAACCATATTGGAAATATGGCAACAAGACCAAGTGATGTGGTGAAATCTTATTCAGGTCAAACAATAGAGGTGTTAAATACTGACGCTGAAGGCAGGCTGGTGCTTGCAGATGCGTTATGGTATACCCAGGAGAAATATAAGCCTGAGTTAATGGTTGATTTAGCTACATTAACTGGTGCAATAATTATCGCAATCGGAAATGAATATGCAGGATTATTTTCTAATAATGACAAATTAAGTAAGCAGTTGGAAGATGCCGGTAAAATTGAAGATGAGAAGCTATGGAGATTCCCACTTCATGATAAATTTGATAAAATGATAAATTCTCCAATTGCAGATATGCAAAACATTTCCAGTGGAAGAGGGGCGGGTTCTATTACTGCAGCTCAGTTTTTACAGAGATTCGTTAATAAGGTCCCTTGGGCGCATTTAGACATTGCTGGAACAACATGGTCAAAAACAAATTTACCTACATCTCCAAAGGGAGCAACAGCATTTGGAGTAAAGCTTCTTAACAAATTTGTATCTAAATATCATGAAGGTAAATAATGAGCACTGAAAGAACATTTTCAATTATTAAGCCAGATGCAGTTGAAAGAAATAAAATAGGTGAAATCACCGCAATGCTAGAAAATGCAGGATTGAGGGTTGTTGCCTCTAAGAGGTTAAAGATAGATCAGGTAAAAGCTTCACAATTTTATACGACTCATAAAGAGAGACCTTTTTTTCAAAGTTTGTGTGATTTTATGTGTTCAGGACCAATTGTAGTGCAGGTTCTCGAAGGCGAAGATGCTGTAAAAAGAAATAGAGAAATTATGGGAGCTACTAACCCTGATGAGGCTGCTGATGGTACAATAAGAAAAAAATATGCATTATCACTAGAAAAGAACTCCGTTCATGGCTCTGATAGTCTTGAAAATGCAAAAATTGAGATAGGCCATTTTTTTTCAGAAGAAGAGATTATTTCTTAAGTACTTTTATTATAGCAGCAGGGTAAAGCTCATGTTCTGCTTTTAGAATTTTTTTTGATAATGTATTTGAATTATCTGCATTTTCAATTGGAACAGAAGTTTGCATAATGATTTCCCCATCATCTATTTTACTGTTTACATAATGCACACTGCATCCTGACTCGACCTCTCGCGCATCCAATACTCGCTGGTGGGTATTAAGGCCTTTATATTTAGGTAGAAGCGAGGGGTGTATGTTTATTATTCTGTTTGGATAACAACTTATTAATGTATTGGTAATTATTTTCATATATCCCGCAAGACAAATAAGCTCAATATCATAGGGTTTTAATAGTTTTATAATTTCTACTTCATAATGACCCTTGTTCTCAAAATTATTGAAATCTAGAGTGTGAGTATCAATATTATTTTTTGAAGCAAACTGAAGACCTTCTGCATTAGCATTGTCAGAAAAAACACATACAACTTTTGCTGGAAATTTTTCATTTTTGCAAGCATTGACAATCGACTTTAAATTAGAGCCTCTGCCTGATATAAAAACCCCAATAGGTTTTTTATTCATTAAAATTTAGTCTTCCTATAAATTTTATACTTTTTTCTTTAGCAGATTTTTTTATATCAATACTGCCAATTGTATCAGATTTGAATTTATATTTTTTTATGATTTTTCTGACTTCACAATGATTTTTTTCATCAATTATGATTACCATTCCATAGCCGCAATTAAATGTTCTTAACATCTCATTTTGAGACACATTAAAACTACCAATCCATTTAAATATTATTGGAAGTTTCCATTTATTCAAATCTATTACAGCCTTAGTATTTTTACTGATTGACCTGGGCAAATTTTCGGTTATTCCGCCACCTGTTATGTGTGAACAAGTCTTAATGAGATTTTTGCCAAAAAGATCAAGAATTACATCAACATAAATATACGTGGGCTTTAATAATATTTTTCCTAATGAATTATTTTTGAAAATTTTCTTTTTTAAACTAATGTTATTATCTTTTATAATTTTACGAATAAGTGAAAATCCATTGGAGTGAATTCCAGAAGACTCTATTCCGATAATAAGATCATTTTTCTTTAATTGTAAGGCTTTCTCTGAAATGCCACTTTTTACTCCAACACAAAAACCAGCTAAATCGTATTTTTCCTTAGTATCGTATCCTGGATGCTCGGCAGTCTCGCCACCAAGTAAAGCGCAATGTGAAACTTTGCATCCCTTTATAATCCCTTTAATTATATCAATACCTTTTGATATTTTTAATTTTCCAGTTGAGATGTAATCTAAAAAAAATAATGGAGTTGCTTTATCAACAATCAAGTCATTCACGCACATAGCGACTAAATCTATACCAATTGTTTTATGATCATTCATTTCCTCTGCAATTTGAATCTTTGTCCCTACGCCATCCGTTGCTCCAACTAGTATGGGTTTTTTAATTTTAGTACTTAGGGGAAATTGACCAGAAAACCCTCCAATTTCAGACTTAATAAGATCTTTATCTTTTTTGATTAAGTTGCTAATTTTGCTTACAAACTCATTTCCTTTGTTGATACTTACACCAGAACTTGAGTATGATATTTTTTTCATTTGTTTACTATATATATGATTTATCAATTTTTCGCTAAACATATTAAACATTTAATCGCTGTTATTTTAATCTCATCTTTAAATTTTTCTATTACAGCTGATGATAATTTATTTTTTTCAGAAATGAATATTGAAGTGAAAATTCCTTATGCCAATAATTCAGACATAAGAAATCTAGCAATTTCAAATGCAGAAAAATTAGCATTTGAGAAAATTTCAAAAAAACTTCTGTCACCCAGAGACTTCAATAAAATTATTGAATTACATGACATTAATTATGAATATTTAGTAGAGAGTATTGAGTTTGTTGACGAAAAAATATCATCCGAAACTTATAGTGGCAGCTTTAATGTTTATTTCAGCCCATTCAAAGTTAAAGAGTTTTATGACTCTCGCTCATTAATATATTCAGAGCTGAGCTCA
This sequence comes from uncultured Pelagibacteraceae bacterium, assembly GCA_902580665.1. Taxonomy (GTDB): domain Bacteria; phylum Pseudomonadota; class Alphaproteobacteria; order Pelagibacterales; family AG-422-B15; genus CACNXQ01. Next base: position 23,660 of record CACHLP010000002.1, read on the forward strand.
AAAGACATTACTGCTAATATAGCATTTTCAAATCACTTTGATTTCTTTACATTGTTTAATAAATGGAACTTAGAATGGAAAAAAATAAATAATATTGGAAGTAAGATTAATTTGAACGTAGAAACTTTTTCTTCATCTGAAATGCATCAGTTAGATTTATCAACATTTTTAGAAGGATCGAATTTGAATCAAATGAACGATGTCAAGGACGCAATATTGATTTGGTGTAACCCAACTAATATGGAGAATAATAGAATTAAATTTGAAATTATTGTTAAGCTCATTGTCAATAATAAAGAAAATGTATTTAGAAAAACATTTATAGAAGAAAATAACTTTTACAGAGATGATATTTTTGATCAAATTATTTCAGAAATTAATTATGAGCTATTATCAGTTTGGATTGATATGACAAAACAATCGAATGACAGGATCCTGTATAATTTTGTTTATGATATTAATTCAATCGATGATTGGGTAAAACTAAGAACAGAATTAGAAACTTTAGAGCTGCTAGATTCCTTTTACGTGACCTCATTCAATTTATCTAAGGTAGAAGGGATTATTAATTTTTCTGGCAATAATAATAAGTTAGAACTTATAATGTCTCAAAATAATATTGATATAACTAATATGGGTCCTTACTATAAAATTAGCATGCATGATTAAGAATATTCCTAATCTTTTGACAATATTTAGATTAATAACCATTCCTATCGTAGCTTGGTTGTTACTAATTGATTTATTTTTTTACGCAGCTCTTTTTACAATTCTAATTGCCGTTAGTGATTTTTTGGATGGTTTCATAGCAAGGTCTTTAAAGGTAGAAAGTGAATTAGGATCTTACTTAGATGCTATCGCTGATAAAGCATTCGTAATTTCAATCTATATATTAATCGGAACAGCAAATCTTTTACCAGTGTTTATCATCATCTTAGTTATATCAAGGGATATTATTATCCTAGGCTCTTTTGTGATAACATTTTTTGCAGGAATAAAAATCAAAATAAAAACTAGTAAAGTAAGCAAATGTAATACTTTTTTTCAATTTTTTTTGGTCATAGCTACATTTTTTGGTAATACAGACGGATTTGAAACTTTGATACATGAAGCGAAGTTAATTGAATTACTAATAGGAGTCGTTGTAATTACTACATTAATATCTTTCTTTATTTATACACGATACTGGATAGAAAGTATTAATTAGATGAACAAAGGTCAGTTAGTTTTTGATTTAGGTAAATTCGAAAATTTCGATCCAAAGGATTTTTTTATTAGTGAGAGCAACCAGCAAGTTTCATCTTTGCTTAATGAATCAAATAATTGGTTCAATGGTTCAGCAGTTATTTATGGTAAGTCAAAATCTGGAAAAACGCACTTATTAAAAATTTGGGCGGCTAATAATAACGCTATTTTTCTTAATTGCGATGAAGTAAGTAAATGGAAAAATTTGTCAGAAAAATATAGTTATGCAATTGATGATTTTCATCATCTCAAATTTGAGAAAGAAAATGATTTTTTTCATTTTTATAATAACTTAGTGCTCAACAAATTTAAAATCCTTTGTTCAGTTGACATAGATACTGACTTTAAAATTTCACTTAATGATTTAAGCTCTAGATTTAATTCCTTTACTTCTTCATTTATAGATGATCCAGACGATAGGTTAATAAAAGTCTTAATAGTTAAGTTTTTTAGCGATTTTCAATTAAAAGTAGAAACCAATGTAATTGAATATATCACTAAACGAGTCGAAAGAGACTATTCAAAGCTATACCAATTTTTGGAAAAAATTAATTATTCTTCTTTGCAAACTAAAAGTAAAATTACTATTCCTTTTTTGAGAGATTTTTTGAATTAATATAATCATTAAATTTACTTAGTTGTTGATTGTACATTTTTTTATTTTTCTCAAAACCAACTTCTCTACCTTTAGATGCATTGATTAGATTTTTGTCTGAAATAACCCAGTTCCTTGGTATATTTAGGTTTTGTGCACATACCTCTCTCCATTTAGAATATTTTTTTAATAGTTTTTTTTCTTTTGGATTAATATTTTTTATTTTTATCCTTTTGTACGCAGTCTTTGGATTATAAATATCATTGTGTTCAGTTAGTTGAAGGTTTTTGTTCTCAATTTTATTAATCAGATTTCTTTTTTTTATAAAATTATCTAAATAAGCATAAATTCTTGGTAAATATAGAACATCATTTTTAGCATATAGAAGTTGATATTTGCTAAGCGGTCTTGATTCCCAATCTGAAACTTGATATTTTTTTGATAATTTTATCTTAAACAGTTTTTCTACAAGACTTGTATAACTAATTTCATCGCCTCCATAAAGAGCATCATAAGCCATTTGCGTATCAAAGATATTTTCAACTTTTATATCTAAAGCAAAATTAATTACCTCAATATCCTGTTTAGCTGAATGAATTACTTTTTTTAATTTTTTATCTATTAATATTTTTTTTAATTCCTTCATATCCAACTGTTCAATTAGAAGCATGTCGACTAAATATATATTCCGTTGTGTTTTGAATTGAATAGTACATAGTTTTGGCCAGTAAGTTCTATCTCTTTTAAACTCAGTATCTAAATAAATAATTTTCTGTTTTTTTAGTAATTTGCATAGATTTTTAAGAGATTTATTGTCTTGGACTATTTTCATAAATCAAACTATATATGAACTTAAATTTAAAGCATGGTTAAATATAGAACACATAATTGCAATGAGTTAAAAGAAAGCGACGTAAATAGAGACGTCATACTTGCTGGGTGGATTCACCGCAAACGGGATCATGGCAATGTCTTGTTTATTGACTTGAGAGATCATTATGGCGTAACTCAGTGTGTTATTGAAAAAACCAATATAAAATTGTTAAAAGAAACTGAAAGTCTAAGAGCCGAGTCAGTAATAAAAATAGACGGTACAGTTATTAAGCGTGATAATGAAACCATCAATGAAAATTTATTAACAGGTAAAATTGAGATTTCCGTTAATTCGATAGAAGTTCTTTCTGCCGCAAATGAATTGCCAATGCCTGTATTTGGTGAAAATGAGTATCCAGAAGAGATAAGATTAAAATATAGGTTTTTAGATATTCGAAGAGATGAGTTGCATAAAAATATTGTATTAAGATCATCTATTATTTCCCATATAAGAGAATTAATGTCAGAGGCAGGTTTTCTTGAAATGCAGACGCCCATTTTAACTGCATCAAGTCCTGAAGGCGCTAGAGATTATCTTGTACCAAGCAGGATTCACTCTGGAAAATTCTACGCCTTACCACAAGCGCCTCAACAATTTAAGCAATTAATAATGGCAGGAGGGTTCGATAAATATTTTCAAATTGCCCCTTGTTTTAGAGACGAAGATGCCAGAGCAGACCGAAGTCCAGGGGAATTTTATCAATTAGATATGGAAATGGCATTTGTGGAACAAGATGACGTATTCAATGCCATTGAACCTGTTTTATCTTCAGTATTTAAGAAATTTTCAAATTTTAAAGTTACTGATTTACCGTTTCCAAGAATTACTTACAAGGAGGCGATGAAAAAGTATGCAACAGACAAACCAGATTTAAGAAATCCAATTGAGATATGTGATATTACTCAAGAATTTTCTTATGATAATGTTGATTTTAAAGCCTTCAAAAAAATTATAGACTCTGGCGGGCGAGTATTAGGTATACCAGCACCGAAATCTTCATTGCAACCAAGAAGTTTTTTTGAAAATCTAAACAATTGGGCTAAAAAAGAAATGAATGCTAGGGGTCTTGGGTATATTATTTTTGAGGAAGTAGACGGAATAGTTACTGGAAAAGGTCCAATTGCTAAGTTTATACCAAGCAATATTCAATTAGAGATTGTTAAAAAGGCAAATTTAAACCCAGGAGACTCTATATTCTTTGCATGTGATAAAGGTAAATTAGTTTATGACATTGCTGCAGCAGCAAGGAACAGAATTGGAGAGATTCTTGATGTTATTGAAAAAGATGTATTTAAATTCTGTTGGGTTATAGATTTTCCAATGTATGAGCAGGATAGGGATACAGGTAAAATTGATTTTAGTCATAACCCATTTTCTATGCCGCAAGGTGGATTAGAAGCATTAGAAAATAGTGATCCTCTGGATGTTCTAGGATATCAATACGATATTGTTTGCAACGGCATTGAGCTATCATCCGGAGCTATAAGAAATCATATACCAGAAATTATGTATAAAGCTTTTGAGATAAGCGGCTACACCAAAAAACAGGTACAAGACAAATTTGGTGGAATGATAAACGCCTTTTCTTACGGAGTGCCACCTCATGGGGGTATAGCTCCTGGCATTGATAGAATTGTAATGCTTCTTGCTCATGAAAAGAATATCAGGGAGGTAATTTTATTTCCTATGAATCAACAGGCACAAGATCTCATGATGCTTGCGCCAGCAGAAGTTGATAACAAAATCTTGGATGAGCTGAGTCTAAAAGTAACATCTACCGAAGAAGATTAAGAACAGCCTGTGGTAGCTCCGCACGTATCGCATTTGAGACAAGTTCCATTTCTCACCAAAGTAAATGAACCACATTCAGGGCAAGCGTCACCCTCGTAGCCCATCATCCTTGCTGCTTGAACTCTACTCATTGATGCGTCTGATATACCTTCAGATGAAGAAGAACTAATAGTTGATGCCGCTACCTCTGCAGTCATAGCACTTATACCTCCAGAGGAGCTTACTACTGAAAGACCATCTTGACTCCTTAAGTAACCTTGGCTGGATACTTTTTTAACAAGTTTCCATGGTATCTCATTATTTTTAAGCGTTCCTTCATCGGCGCCTGTGCCAAGAGAAAAGTCTACATCAGTATTATCTGCATGAGCTAGGTCATTTCTACCTAAGTAAGAAACAGCTAATTCCCTAAATACGTAATCTAGTATTGATGTGGCATTTTTGATTCTATTATTTCCCTGAACAACACCAGCAGGATCAAATCTTGTAAATGTGTATGCCTCTACGTATTCCTCAAGAGGAACTCCATATTGAAGTCCAATGGAAATTGCTATAGCAAAATTATTCATTAAACTTCTCAAAAAAGCACCTTCTTTGTGCATATCGATAAATATCTCACCTAAACTGCCATCTTCATATTCTCCTGTATGAAGATAAACTTTGTGACCGCCAACAATTGCTTTTTGTATGTAGCCTTTTCGTCTATCAGGGACCTTATTCCTTGATCCATAAACAATTGAATTAACTGCTTCCTGAGCAACAGCAATTGTTTTCTCAACTTGAGATTTCTCTGCAATAATTTGATCAGACTCAGCAACATCTTCATCTTCAACTAATTTTGATGCGAGCGGCTGACTTAGTTTTGATCCATCTCGGTATAATGCATTGGCTTTTGTTCCCAGCTTCCAAGAGAGAAGGTAGGCTTCGTTACAATCTTTTACGTCTGAGTCAGAAGGCATATTAATTGTTTTGGAAATTGCCCCTGAAATAAAAGGTTGAGCTGCTGCCATCATTCTTATATGGCTTTCAACAGATAAAAATCTTTTACCTATTCTTCCACATGGATTAGCGCAGTCAAAAACCGCTAAATGTTCTTCTTTAATATAAGGAGAGCCCTCTAGAGTCATTGTCCCACAACAATATGTATTAGCCTCATCTATTTCTTCATTAGAGAAACCCAAGAAGGCAAGCATATTAAAATTCATATCAGCTATCTGTTCATCAGAGATATTTAGTTTTTCTGAGCAGAACTCTTTTCCTAAAGTAAAAGAATTAAATGAAAACCTTATGTCAAAAACATTCTTTAAGTTTTGCTCTAATAATTCTAGCTGTTCCTCGTCAAAACCTTTTTCTTTAAGTGACACGTGATTAATGAAAGGAGCGTCTTTTAAGGTCCCATATCCAACAGCATAATTTATTGTTTCTTCTACTTCTTCATCAGTGTATTGCAGTTGTTTTAATGCTTCAGGAACTGTTCTGTTTATAATCTTAAAGTACCCTCCACCTGCAAGTTTCTTAAATTTAACCATTGCGAAATCAGGTTCGATTCCAGTCGTGTCACAGTCCATGACAAGTCCAATAGTGCCTGTAGGGGCTATAACTGTTGTTTGAGCGTTTCTAAATCCATATTTTTGACCACCTTCATAAGCCTCATCCCAAGCTTTTTGAGCTTCTATACCAAGATCAGTGTCCCTTAAATTTTCAACAATAAATGGCACAGGATTTATATTTAAATCTTCATATCCTTCAGCATTTCCATGAGCGGCCCTTTTATGATTCCTTATTACGCGAAGCATATTTTTTGCATTCTGTTGATAGCCAGGGAAAGGACCTTGTTCAGACGCAATCTCTGCTGAGGTTGCGTAAGATATGCCAGTCATTAATGATGTTATTGCCGCACAGTTAGATCTGCCTTCTTCACTATCGTAAGCAACACCTTTTGACATTAGATATCCACCTAGATTTGCGTATCCCAATCCCAGAGTTCGGTATTCATAGGATAACTTTGCAATTTCCTTAGATGGAAATTGTGCCATCATAACTGATATTTCTAGTATCAGAGTCCAGACTCTGACCGCGTGTTTGAATAAAGTTGTATCGAGACACTTATTTTCATCCATAAAAGTCATTAAATTAAGCGAAGCTAAATTACATGCAGTGTTATCCAGAAACATGTACTCTGAGCAGGGATTTGACGCACGAATTTCTCCACTCTCTGGACAGGTATGCCAATCATTAATTGTTGTATGAAACTGTATCCCAGGGTCCGCACATGCCCATGCTGAATATCCAACCTGATCCCATAGCTCTTTTGCGTTTACTATTTTATTAATTGATCCATCGGTTCTATTTACTAAGTTCCATTCTTTATCGTTTATAACTGCATCAAGGAATTCATCTGTCACTCGTACAGAGTTGTTAGAATTTTGACCTGACACTGTTACATATGCTTCAGAGTCCCAATCAGTATTGTAAGTTTCAAATTCTATTGACTTATATCCTTGTTTTGCAAAATGGATTATCCTTTGAATATAATTTTCAGGTACTTCGTTGCGCCTTGCTGCTATAATCTCTCTCTTTAAAGCAGGGTTTTTTGAAGGTTCAAAACAGCTTTCTCCATCTGCTTCACAGTTGTGACATGCACTCATAATACTTTTAAGGTGCTTTGAGCATATTTTTGAACCAGTTACAATGGATGCAACTTTTTGCTCTTCTGTAACTTTCCACTTAATAAATTCTTCTATATCTGGATGGTCAATGTCTACGACAACCATTTTAGCTGCTCTTCTTGTGGTTCCGCCAGATTTTATTGCACCAGCTGCTCTATCACCAATTTTTAAAAAACTCATCAAACCAGATGATTTTCCTCCACCCGATAATCCTTCGGTAGAACCTCTTAAACTAGAAAAATTGGTTCCAGTTCCTGAGCCATATTTAAACAATCGAGCTTCTCTAACCCAAAGGTCCATTATGCCTCCATCATTAACAAGATCATCATCAATGCTTTGTATGAAACAAGCATGAGGTTGGGGCCTTTCATAAGAACTTGATGATCTAGTAAGTTTGCCGTTTTCATGGTCAACATAAAAGTGACCTTGAGATGGTCCATCTATGCCATATGCCCAGTTAAGCCCAGTATTGAACCATTGAGGACTGTTAGGTGCAACCATTTGATTGGCTAGCATATATCTAACTTCATCAAAAAAAGCTTTTGCATCCTCCTCTGAAGAGAAATAACCACCTTTCCATCCCCAATATGTCCAGGCTCCAGCAAGCCTATCAAAAACTTGTTGCGAGTTTTTTTCTGATGAATAATTGAGGTCGCTTGATTCTTCGTCTGCTATTCTTGGAGACAGCCATGAGGGTATATTTCTTTCTTCAGTTCTCTTGAGTTTATTGGGAACACCAGCTTTTCTAAAATATTTTTGTGAAAGTATATCACTTGCAACCTGACTCCATTGCTCAGGCACTTCAAAATCTTTCAGTTCAAAAACGATAGAACCATCAGGATTTCGTATTTCAGTCGAAACTTTTTTAAATTTAATATTTTGATATGGAGATTGATTATCACTTGTAAATTCTCTATTTATTTTCATTTTTTTTTCCTTAATAACAATAGCACAACAACAGCAGTTTAAATCAAGAACGAGTTAAGAATGGTTCCGACCGATTTATTTCCAGAATGTTAATTGAGCAACTTTCTAGAAATCCAATATTTATTATTTGAAAAACGAAGTCAACATGTTGTATAAAAAAAATCTATAGCCACAATATAAGGTACCAAAATTGTGGTTAATATTAAAATATGTATTTATTTCAATGATTTAAGCAGTAACCATAATTTAAAATTTGTTGAAAAAACTGTTAATTTAAATAAATATAATGCTAATTTTATGCTTAAAGAAATATTTACATGGTGGAATGGCCAAACACTCGGAACCCGATTATGGACCTATTTTACCGGTATTCCTGCTGGAGTGGATAGCCAAGGCAATAAGTATTTTCATAATAAAAGAGATACGAAAAGATGGGTCATATATGCTAATGAGGTCGAATCTACATATGTTAACCCAGAATGGAATAATTGGCTAAGGTTCACGTCCAAGGTTAAGACCTCAGAAGACAAAAAATATGAATGGCAAAAAAATCATCTTTCAAATCAAACTGGTACTGAAAATGCCTACGATCCTGAAAAAAATAATACAAATGAAAGATCCAAGAAAAGAAATGATGATTATATTAAATGGTCACCATAAGAATTTAAGTAAGTTAGCATTTATTTTTATTATTTTACTTATATTTCCCTTAAATGCAGAGGAAATTAAGATTGCTCCGCTTATAAATCTTGATGAAATTGAGCCAACTTACGATGAGGAAATTATCTTAAATAATGTTGATAATCAATTAAGTGAAAGCAAGCAAAACGATAGTGATCGTTATGATAACAATGTCAACATGGCTGAAATTAGCATATTAAATAAAATCACTACTAATGTTGATACGCTGAAGATACCTCTGAAAGAAAATTTTCTTTACCAGGAATTAAAGATATATCCAATTGATTGCCATTTAAGTGGACCTTATGAAAAAAATGAGATTGGAATATACTTAAACATTCACCATAGAGCTTCTAAAGAAAAAATATTTAATGGATGGATGCTTAAATCATTGCCTTCAATTTCATCAATGGAACATCCAATTTATGATATATGGGTTGAGGATTGTTTCTAAGTTAGAGTTTATTTATATTTTTTTCTAGCCAATTAATTGGTACGGCCCCATTTTTAAAATCATTTGAAGAAAGTATTTTTTTGTGAAGATCAATGTTTGTTTCTATTCCATCAATGACAATTTCGTTTAGCGATCTAAGTGCTCTTTTGATTGCGTGGTTTCTTGTTCTACCTGTTACAATAAGCTTTGCTAATAAATTGTCATAGTAATGGGGCACTTTATAGCCAGAATATATGAATGTATCTAATCTAATACCATTTCCAGCTGGTGGATGATACATTTTAATTGTTCCGGAAGATGGCTTAAAATTAGTTGAATTTTCAGCATTTATTCTACATTCTATTGAGTGTCCAAGAGGTTTTATATTTTCCTGAGATGTAAATATTTTATCACCTGCAGCTACACAAATCTGCTCTCTTACTAAATCTATCCTCGTTAACATCTCAGTTATTGGATGCTCAACTTGAAGTCTAGTATTCATTTCCATAAAATAGAATTCATTATCAGCGAATAAGAACTCAAGAGTACCTAAGCCTAAATAACCCATCTTTGCCATCGCATCTATACATATTTTGAAAAGCTTTTCTTTTTTGGCTTGATCTATTTCAGGTGCTAGTGCTTCTTCGATCACTTTTTGATTCCTTCTTTGAATGGAACAGTCCCTTTCATGCAAGTGAAGAAAATTATTATGACTGTCACAAATTACTTGAATTTCAATGTGTCTTGGAGAGTCAATAAATTTTTCAATATAAATTGAATCACTTCCAAAAAATGATAACGCTTCTTGTTTTATTATTGGTAAAGCATTGGTTAATTCTTTTTCGTCATGCACTACTTTCATTCCTCTACCTCCGCCACCCGCACTAGCTTTTAAAAGGACGGGGAATCCAATATTTTTTGATGTTTTTAATGCATCTTTAAGGTCAACTACCGCTCCTTTTGAGCCAGGCACCGTAGGGACACCGTATTCTTGCATTATTTTTTTTGCCTCTATCTTATCACCCATCATACTTATGTGTTTATACTTTGGTCCTATGAATGTTAATTTGTGATCTTCTAACATTTTTGCAAATGAAGCATTTTCAGATAGAAAACCGTAACCAGGGTGAACTGCTTGAGCACCTGTGATTTCGCAAGCAGAAACAATTGAATGAGCATTTAAATAACTTTTATTTACTGCGTTTGGCCCAATACAAACACTTTCATCAGCAATTCTTACATGCATTGATTCAGTGTCAGCTTCACTGTGAATTGCTACAGTTGATATGCCAAGTTCTTGACATGCTCTGTTAATTCTAACCGCGATTTCACCTCGATTAGCAATCAAGACTTTATTAAACATTCAACCTATTAGCATTAATGGCTGGCCAAACTCAACTGCCTGCTCATTTTCAACAAGAATCTTAACAATTTTTCCTTGGAGCGATGATTCTATTGGATTCATAGTTTTCATTGCTTCGATAATAAGTAAGACTTGTCCTGATTTAATTTGACTCCCAATTTCAACAAACTTGTTTGCCCCTGGTTCTGGCTGAAGATAAACAGTGCCTACCATTGGAGATTTGATAGCTCTGGGATCATTTTTATAGTCAGTATCATTATTTTCTGCTTCATTTGTCTTAGCTTGTGATGGCATAATATTATTTGTCCAAGATACCGCTCCCTTTGAAACCGAAACTGAGAAATCACCATCAGTATATGAAATCTCAGTGAGCTTTAAGTCATCTAATATTTTTGCTAAATCTTTTATTGGCTTAGAGTCTATTTTTTTTTTGGTTTTATCTGACATATTTTAACTATCTATATTAATTTATTAATTCCATCAACTGCAAGTAAATAACTGTTAGACCCGAATCCACATATAACTCCATTTACTCCCTTGCTTATGAAAGAGTGGTGCCTAAAATCTTCACGTTTAAATAGGTTCGATAAGTGTACTTCAATTTTTGGAATTTGTATTGCAAGTAAGGCATCTAACACAGCTACAGAGGTATGAGAAAATCCAGCTGCATTTATTATTATTCCATTGGATGATTGATTTGAATTTTGTATACAATCAACAATTTCACCCTCGGAGTTTGATTGAAAAAAAGAAGCTTCAAATTCATACTTTCTATTTATTATATGCGATTTAACTAACGCCTGAATATCTTTAAGTGTTTCTGAGCCATAGATTTCAGGTTCACGTTTGCCCAGAAGGTTTAAATTTGGGCCGTCAATAATTTTTATTTTTTTCATTTTTTTACACAATATATATTATTTAATTCTTATTTGTAGCCACTTCTTTTTTTAATATTTCAATTAAATCATATGTCCGGTACCATTCTGGTGTATTTTTCTCTATGTTTACCATTGCCTTCGAGGCAAAATCGTAAGACAAATTTTTTTCTCCAATTAAAAAATAACGCTCAGCAGTGGCATAATTTGCAAAAGAAATGTTATCTAAATATGCATATGCCTTGGCAAGTAAATACCAGGAATATGCGTTTTGAGAGTTTAATTGAATAGATTGTTTTAAATAATTAATGCTTCTCTCTACTTTCTCCTTTTCTTCTGTCGATAACAAATAGTTACCTAGCATCATCATATATATATCATTATTTTTATTTAAGTTATTTATCGCATTATTTTGAAAATAAATAGCTTCATCATAATTCTGACTTACAAAATAAATTTCTCCGATGAGCTCCTTAAAAAATGGGTTTTTATTATCAGTTTTAATTAGTTTTTTTAGATTTTCAGTAGATTGCTTATGATCCCCATTCAAATAACTTGATACTGCATTTGCATAAAGATCTTGGGTTTCGTCTGAATTATATACAGCTTTAGTTTCTTCATATGTATGCGTGAAGCCAAACAACTTTGCTTTTAGTAAATCAAATCTCTTTTCTAATTCTTTATCTATTTGAAAATCACATCCTTTATTTTTGCTTAATGCTAATTCAATCCAAGCAATTCTATCTTGGGGAAGGGGATGAGTAGATCTGTAGTTTTCAACTTTGGTTTTAACATTTGGACTTGATGATTCTAAGTTTTCAAGAAAACTAGCAAGGTAGGATGCGTCTATCATACTGTTGCAAAGCATTGAAACTGCTTTTTGATCGGCTGACGCTTCTTGCGTTCTAGAGTAGTAAGTAAAGGTATCCGCTACAGCTGCTTGTCCAACCATCACACCGGCAAATCCAGCATCAGTTGCACCAGTAATTAACCCTATTATACCCAACAAATATATAGGCATTGCCTTATCTGAAATATTTGAAATTTCTTCTGACGTTCTGAAAATATGTCCACCTAATATGTGGGCTAGTTCATGGGCAATAACTGCTGCATATTCTCGATAATCCTTAGCTTGTATAATAATCTCAGTATTGATAAAAATATTTTTTCCTCCAGTGACGAAAGCGTTTATTTGTTTACTGTTGATAAAATATATATTTATATCCTCAGCTTCCATGTTGTTTTCTACAAGCAACATTTCAATTATATCATTTGTAAAATCTTCTAATTCAGTGTCCCTTATTACTTCTAGTGCATTGATAGAATTACTAAGAGTGAAAAAAAATACTATATTGAAAACAAATAGAGATTTAACTCTATTCACTTCTGCCACCAACCTGACTTTTTATCTTTTATTTCCTTAATAGGAGAAATAGTTTGATCTTCAGCAAGCTTATCTTTTACTTTAGCTTTTTTTATTACTGACTTTTTCTTCTTTTTAGTTGATGTTCGTTTTTTAGATATTTTTTTCTTAGGTTTCTTTTCATTTTCCTTTTTATTCTCAGTACTTTCTTCAATTGTTATTTCTGAGTTGCCTAAATTCATATCATCAACAAAAGAAATTTTAATGTTAGCTTCATCCTCAATATTAGTAATTTCTGAGTAAAAATTATCCTCTAAATACTTTTTCATAATGGCATTTATTTTAACTGCTAAGGTTTTATGTTTCCTATTGTTTATTTTTTCTTTTATTAAATAAATTAATTTTAATGCACTTGAATGCTGACTTAATTCAGTTTTCCATTCAATAAAACTTTGCCTTAATCTCTGTCTAGACATTTCTAAAAGCCCAAATTGACTTATTCTCGAAACTTGAGTTCTGGCTCTATCTTTTCTGACTAATTCTTTGAGCTTTTTTTCAACTTGTCTATTATTTCTCATCTCATACATATCAATAAAATCAACTACAATTAATCCGGAAAGGTCGCGTATTTTAATTTGTTTAGCAATTTCTGAAGCTGCTTCTATATTAGTTTTTAAAGCAGTTTTTTCTATATTCCTCTCCTTTGTTGCACCACCAGAATTAACATCAATGGCTACCAATGCTTCTGTAGGATTTATTACTAAATAACCTCCAGATTTTAATTTAACTTCAGGGTTAAACATTTTTATAATTTCATTTTCAACTTTGTACTTAGTAAATATAGGCTCTTTATTTTTGTATTGCTTAACAAATTTAGTACAAGACGGTAGAACTTGTGACATATATTTTTTTGTTTCCTTGTAAGCTTCAATGCCTTCAACAAAAACATCCTTCATTTCTTTAGTATAGACATCTCTAAGTATTCTTCTTAACAAATTCCCCTCTTCATGAATTAGTGCTGGCGCGATTGCTTTTTTTGTTTCCGTAACTATGTCTACCCATAATTTGTTAAGAGTTGTGTAGTCTTTTTTTATCTCATTTTTTGTTTTATTTAATCCTGCAGTTCTAATAATTAGACCCATTTCAGAGGGAACATTTAAATCATCAATAATTTTTTTTAATTTATTCCTATCGTCAAATGTAGATATCTTTCTCGAGATGCCTTTAGTTTTAGTAGAGTTGGGCATTAAAACGGTATACTTACCAGCCAGAGATATATATGACGTAAGCGCAGCACCTTTATTTCCTCTTTCTTCCTTAACTACTTGTATAAGTATTAGTTGCCCTGTTTTAATAACTTCTTGTATCTTATAAGACCGGTAAAGTTTACGTTTGAGATTGGCGCTGTATTTATTTTTTTTGTTAGTAGATCCTTTTTCATTTATTTCAGTATTTTCTGATTCACTCCCTGCATTTGGCGTTATGTTTTCATCTAACTCATCTACCTGTTTTGCCATGCTTTCATTAATTTCAATCTCGTTATTGTGCTGTTCTTCAGCTTCTGCTTCTGCTTCTATTAACGCTTCTCTATCTGCAACTGGTATTTGAAAATAATTAGGGTGTATTTCACCAAATGCAAGAAACCCATTTTTTTCTGCACCAATATCTATAAAAGCAGCTTGAAGTGAAGCCTCTATTCTTGATACTTTACCTAGATATATATTTCCCTTTAGATTCTTCTTGGAAGTAGATTCGAATTCGAAATCGTCGAGGCCACTTTCTGACAATAACGCAACTTGCGTTTGACTCTCTCTTGAGCCGTCAATAAGTAATTTTTGAGACATTTGTAGAAACCTTTCAATGATAAAACTACGTTTCGTAGTCGTGAATATATTTTCGTTGATGTATTTTTATAAGACATTGTAAATATGTAAGTATATGATTTACTGATATATTTTCTAACTACAAAAATCAATATTTATTTTTCGTGTATACTTTCTTAAGATTACACATCCAAATTTGGCGAAATAGCCAAACGAATGCCATAATTATAATTATATTTATATCCTGAATGAATTCGTTTTTAATCCAACTAAGATACGTCCTTTACGGTCTTTTAGGATTCGCTATGCTTATTTTAGCACTTCTTATTTACTTTATTGCACAACTTCCTGATGACTCGATTCTTAAAAATTATAAGCCAGACGTAATGACACGTATTCATGCTTCAAATGGTGAATTGGTTAAAGAGTATTCTAAAGAGTATCGAATCTTTGTTCCAATAGAGAGTATTCCTGAAAACTTAAAAAATGCATTTATTTCAGCTGAGGATAAGAATTTTTATAATCATAATGGAGTTGATCCTGTCGGAATACTAAGAGCTTTTCTAAAAAATACTTACAATATATTTTCAAATAGAAGACCTGAAGGAGCATCAACAATTACTCAACAAGTTGCAAAAAACTTCTTATTAAGCAATGAGCTTTCAATTAGTAGAAAAGCAAAAGAAGCATTATTGGCAATTAAAATTGATGCAACTTTATCAAAGTCTAGGATACTCGAACTTTACTTGAATCAGATTTATCTAGGGTCAGGTACTTATGGAGTTGCTGCAGCTTCAAATAGATATTTTAAAAAATCATTAGAGGATCTGGATTTATCTGAGGTTTCTTTTTTAGCTGCTCTTCCAAAAGCACCAAGCAGATATAATCCAAAAAAAAATTATGATAAATCACTTTCTAGAAGAAACTGGGTGCTAAAAAGGATGTTTATTAACAATTACATAACTGAAAATGATTATAATAATTTTGTAAAAAGCCCTATAAAAACTGTTACAACAAAAAATAAGCCTGTTTATTCTTCTGATTACTATTTGGAAGAAATAAGAAAACAAATAATTAAATTATATGATGAAGATTTTTTATATAGAGGAGGCTTATCAGTAAGGTCCTCCCTTAACACCAATGTTCAAAGGATTGCCGACATATCACTAAAGACTGGTTTATTGGAATATGACAAAAGACATGGTTATAGAGGGGTTATTGCAAATAATAGTAAAAAAGATTGGTTTAAAGAATTTATTGGTGTCAAACAACCTCATACCTTCCTGTTAGCAAAAATTTTAGGATTTGAAGAATTAGATGGAAATGTAATAATAGAAGTTTTAGAAAACGAAAATTTACTTCAAGGAAATCTATCAAATTTTAAATGGGCACGGAAAAGCTTAGGTAAAGGCTATCTTGGGCCTAAAATAGAAAAAGGTAGTGAGATTTTTAAGGTCAATGATATTGTTCATGTATCTAGAAGCAATGGTAATTCATATAATTTAGAACAATTACCAAAAATAAATGGTGCTATTGTCGCAATGGACCCAAATACAGGAAGAGTATTTGCATTATCGGGAGGTTTTGATTTTAATGTAAGTAATTTTAACCGGGTCTATCAAGCGAAAAGACAACCTGGTTCGTCATTTAAGCCATTTGTATATATGTCAGCTTTAGAAAATGGATTGCAGCCAAATAGTTTAATTCTTGATGCTCCCTTCGTTTTAGATCAAGGAAAGACTCTCGGAAAATGGAAGCCTGAGAATTATGGAAAGAAATTTTATGGCCCTTCAACATTAAGAAAGGGAATTGAAAATTCAAGAAACCTTATGACAATTCGAATAGCACAATACCTTGGCATGGATCGCATAACGGAGTTGGCGGAAAGAACTAATATAATGTCTAATATGCCTCCTGTATTATCCATGGCTCTCGGTGCAGGAGAAACATCTCTCATTAAACTTACATCTGCTTACGCCTCTTTGGCAAATGGGGGCAAAAAAGTTGAACCAAGTATAATTGATCGAATACAAGACCGAAGAGGTAAAAATATTTTCATTCTTGATCAAGCAATTTGTGAAAATTGCAATCAACCTTATATTGAAGAAAATCCTAAGCCAAAGATAATCAATAAATCTGAAATTATTTTTGACGAGGTAAATGCTTATCAAATGGTTTCAATTTTAAAAGGAGCGGTAGATAGAGGTACTGGAAGAAAAACTAAAATTGAAGGCATTGAAATAGCTGGAAAAACTGGAACTACAAACAATAATACTGACGCATGGTTCTTAGGCTTCACGCCTGACATTATCGTAGGCGTATATACGGGTTTTGATATACCAGAATCCTTAGGAAAAAGGGAAACGGGATCATCAGTGGCAGTGCCAATTTTTAAAAATTTTATAAGTAAATATTATGAAGGTAAAAAAGCACTTCCATTTATAATACCAGCAGGTGTAGAGTTAATAAAAATTGATTATGATACTGGACAAATATCTAATAAAGTAAAAGATGCTAAAACAATATATGAAGCATTTGGAAATAATGATAATCTAGCTAACTTAAAGGAAACTTTAGTAGGTACTGAAGGTTTTCGAATTATCGAGATTGAAGACAGTGAAGAAAACGAATTTTTGATTTATTAATTATGCATATTGAATTTACAAATTTAATCAATTTGGCTAATGAAAAGCTGGACTTTATTCGGAGCCATCTTTGACACTGACGAAATATCAAAACAATTAACTAACCTCAGAAATAAAGCAGAAGATAAAGATTTTTGGTCTAATCCTGATGAAGCAAAAAAAGTTATGATGAACATCAGCGAAAATGAAAATAAGATTAATCTTATAAGCGATTATGAAAATAAAATATCTGAGGTAAATGATTATTATAATCTTGCTAAAGAAGAATCTGATCAAGCGATGATTAAAGAATGTTTCACTTCAATAAATTCTATTTTATCTGAACTAGAAGAAAATGAATTTAGATTACAATTTAACGGTGAGGCTGATGGTAAAAGTTGTTATTTAGAGATACATGCTGGTGCTGGTGGGACTGAGAGTCAAGATTGGGCGCAAATGCTTCTAAGAATGTATATGCGATGGGCTGAAAAGAAAAAATTTAAGTTTAAATTAATGTATGAATCTTTAGGTGATGAAGCAGGAATAAAATCATGTACTGCGTTAATAGAAGGTAGTTTTGCTTTCGGTTACCTAAAAAGGGAGTCTGGTATTCACCGTCTTGTAAGAATTTCTCCTTTTGATTCAAATTCTAGAAGGCATACTAGCTTTTCTAGTGTATGGATTTCTCCTTTTGTTGATGAAACTGTTGAAGTTAATTTATTAGATAAAGATATGAGAATTGACACATTTAGAGCTTCAGGAGCAGGTGGTCAACATGTCAATACCACAGATAGTGCTATAAGAATCACACACATTCCAACTGGAATTGTTGTTCAATGTCAAAATGAACGATCACAACACAAAAATAAGGCCACAGCTATAAGTTTGCTAAAATCTAAATTATATGAAATAGAAGTCCAAAAAATCAACGATGAACGCAAGGCTAAAGAAGATCAAAAATCAGAAATTGGTTGGGGAAATCAAATAAGATCATATGTTTTGCATCCATATAGAATGGTAAAAGATTTGAGAAGTAACTATGAAGTATCAGATCCAGATGCCGTACTAGATGGCAACATAGATAAGTTAATATTTTCTAATTTAAAATGAAACAGTGAGTAAAAAACTTTTATTTTTATATATCACTTCTTCAATACTATTAGTGGTTACTCTTATTTTTATTGGTCTCACCACGAAGGTAGTTTTTGGAGGTCTAAATATTAATTTTTTAGAGCAACGATTATCGTCATACCTAAAAAATGAGCACAAATTAGCTCTTAAGTCTGATGATTATATATTAATGCATAACCAAGACTATGGTCTATTTATTGATGTTTCAAAAGCAGATTTATTGTTTGGTGATAAAACATCATTCAGCGCTAATCAAATCGTAATTGATTTCGATCTAAACGATCTTTTTTTTTCCAATGAGGGCCAGTTAATAACAGTACTGATTGACCAGATTACTATTAGATCGGTTGAGTTAAGTAATGAAATTATCTTGCAGGGAAGTCAATTAGAAATAAAATATAACTCTCTCAGAAATATGAAGGATTCAAAAATTTCTATCTCATCAGCTTTAGTGACCGGTGAAGATATATTTTATGAAAAATTTTATTTTGATTTTGCCTATGATTTTTTAAATAGGGAATTAAACATTTTAGGCTTTAATTATGGGGATATATTTATGTCAGGACCAAGTTATGTAAAATTTAACTCAGAAAAAAAATTATGGCAAACAAAGATAGACATTAAAGCAAAAAGAGAACCACTCAAATCTTTACTAAATATTATTAATAATAAAGAACTAGATAAAGTTGTTTCAGGGTTCATCGGGTGGCAATCTGTTTCAGTGATATCAGAATTTAAGTCTATAAATAAATCACTATTACAAGATTTTTTTAGAGGAATGAAATTAAATCTTTCTGGTATTTATGATCTAGAAGAAATACTACCAATAAATGAATTTTATAAAAATTTTGGAAACATTACTTCTTATAATATAGAGATCGAGAAGCTTTATGATCAATTTAAAATCAATATTTTAAATTTTAAAAATGACAAAGTTACTTTCAAAAATGAAAGTTATATAATAATAGACAACAATTTACAGGACTCAAATGTAAATCTGATAACCTCAGTAAGTAAAAAAGCAGTTATAGATTATATAAATACATCAATTTTAACAAGAGAAGGCAATACAAATAGAGCATTAGAATTTTTTAAGAAAAATTTAAATGAAGGAATTAACTTAGTATTAAATTTTAACTTTAATCCATTATCAAAAGATATTGAGAGTTCAATTTTAAACTTAAAAATAAAATCACAGGGAACTATTAATTCTAATTTTATATTTGATGAAAATAAAAATCCAAACTATACATCGGGATCAATCAGCTATGATATTCAAATAAATAACTTTTTAACAGACAATCCAATAATAAATGGCGAATTAGATTTAACGAATATTAATGCCTTTATCAGACAAATTAATTTAGTGAAATTAGACAACGAAGTTTTAAAAATTAAATTTAACTCAAACATACAAGATAATATTGATAGCGAGATATCTTTTAAATCGATTGATAGTCGAATTGAATTAGACGGAAAAATAAGAATTTCTAAAACAAATCACCTTTATCTTGACTCATTAAAGCTTAACAATAGTAAAAATGTGAAAATAAATATTTCAGGTGATTTATCTGAGCGAATATTAAACCTTTCCGTCTATGGGGAAATAATAGACTTATCGATGAATAAAATTTTGCATAATAAAAAGATTAAGGAGCATTATCTTTCAAAAGAAAATTATAAAATAAAAACAAATAAGGCAATTTTTGCTGGTGGAGTTAAAGTTAATGACTTTAAGGCAGGAATATCAAAACAGGGGGAACTTTTATCAGTAAATAGTAAGGCCAACATTGATAATCAGACTTTAAATTACTCGCGGGAAAAAAATGAAGTGCTTGATATTAATCTTATAAGCTCCAGTGATGTTACATATTTTGTAAATGATAGCCATCCTGCTAAAAAACTCTTAAGCGATGGGGAGTTTAAAATGAGGTCTGTTCGAGATTTAAAGACAATGGATGCTGAAGTTGAAATTGATCTCAAAGATTTTGTATTAATAAATTCTCCAGCTTCATTAAAACTTTTATCTCTTCCGTCAATTTCGGGTTTAGTAAGTATTGCAGAAGGAGAAGAGGGCATCCGATTTGGTTATGGTCAAATCAGTTACATTGAAAATGAAAAAAATTTTAAAAATATTGATGCATATGCTGTAAGTGACAGTATTGGTTTGGTTATGGAAGGAAAAATTCAACGTGAGAAGGCTATAGTTGATATGTCTGGAGAAATAAGTCCTATGCATTTAGTTAATGCTATAATGCAGAACGTGCCAATTTTAGGTCCCATTATCATTGGGAACGAGGGTGAAGGGTTATTTTCTATAGATTTTAGTTTAACAGGTGATGTCGACAACCCAGAAGTTTCTTCAAATCCTCTCACAATAATTAAGCCTCGTATTATCGAAAGAGCGCTAGAGTCAATAAACTCAAATCAAGTTAATCAGGAGCCAAAACTCTAAAGTATTTTTTTTTACCAACACTTATGACTATTCCACCTGAGCTATCGCTTAGTAATGCATTAATTGAAAAAAATTCATCTTTTATGAGATCTTTATCAATTTTTACAGCATTACCTCGAATAAGTTTCCTGCTGGCAGATTTTGAAGAAGCAAAGTTCATTCTTAAAATAAGATCAGAAAGTAGTACCTCATTATTTAATTCCTCGGATTTTAGTTTTATGGTCGGTAAATCTGTATCTAGATTATTATTAGTAAAAATATCTTTAGCTGTTTCTTGGGATTTTTTTGCTTCATCGAGACCATGAAGCATAGCCGTAGCTTCGTTGGCTAATATTATTTTGGTTTCATTTATATTATCTGCATTTTCTTTTTCAATAGCCTCAATTTCAGTCTTATTTAGATCAGTAAATAGTTTTAAAAACCTTATAACGTCTCTATCATCTACGTTTCTCCAAAACTGCCAATAATCATATGCAGATAACATATCTTGATCGAGCCATATGGCACCTTCTACAGTTTTACCCATTTTATCGCCTTTAGCATTAGTCAATAAAGGTGTAGTTAATCCAAAGGTTTCCTTGCCACTTATTCTTCTTATTAACTCAACGCCATTTACAATATTGCCCCACTGATCTGATCCACCGATCTGAAGTATGCAGTTATCTCTACTATTTAATTCCAAGAAATCGTAAGCTTGAAATATCATATAATTGAATTCAACAAAATTAAGTGACTGTTCTCTATCAAGTCTAATTTTAACACTGTCAAAGCTTAACATTTTATTAATTGTAAAATGTTTTCCATAATCTCTGAGGAAGTTAACATAATTTAGTTTGTCTAACCAATCAGAATTATCTCTAGCTACCCATTTAGAATCATCATTTTCTGATGATAGAAATCGATCAAAGACCTGCTTTAGATTTTTTGCATTTAAGTCTATTTCTTCATCAGATAAAATTTTTCTTGTTTCATCCTTGCCTGATGGATCTCCAATTCGTGTTGTACCTTTTCCGATAAGAACAATTGGCGTATGGCCATACTTTTGAAATAGCCTCATTATCATTATTTGAATAAGACTTCCCACATGCAAGGACTTAGCTGTACAATCAAAGCCGATATAAAATTTTACTTTTTTTGTATTAATTATTTCATTCAAGGCTTCTTCATTAGTACACTGATTAAGGAAACCTCGAAATTTTAATTCTTCAATTAATGTCATTTTATTTTTTTTTCACTAATATATAAATTATTTGCAATGATTATACAAAATATATGATTAAGAGTAAGTTTTTAGCTGTTGGAGTAATGAGTGGTACCTCTATGGATGGCATTGATATTTCTCTTATTTTATCCGATGGCAAAAAATCTTATAAACATATTAAATCAAAGTTTTATAGTTATAAGCGATCTACGAAAAAAATTTTATTAGGACTTGTAGATTCGTTTACTGACTCGAAGCACTCATTAGCCCTTATTAGGTATGCAGAAGAATTAGTAACTTTTGAATATATTGCTGCGCTTAAAAATTTTTTAAAAGATGATAATTCATTAACTATAGATTTAATTGCATTGCATGGTCAAACAATATTTCATGAAGTCATAAACAAATCATCTATTCAGCTTTGTGACGAAGTAAAAATTAAAGATACTTTTAAATTACCTATTGTGAGTGATTTCAGACAAAAAGATTTATCTTTGGGTGGTCAGGGTGCTCCGTTGACTCCAATA
Source organism: uncultured Pelagibacteraceae bacterium (assembly GCA_902580665.1). Taxonomy (GTDB): domain Bacteria; phylum Pseudomonadota; class Alphaproteobacteria; order Pelagibacterales; family AG-422-B15; genus CACNXQ01. Next base: position 46,234 of record CACHLP010000002.1, read on the forward strand.
TTTCATAAATTATTGATCTTTGAGTCGAAGATGACTCCACCAGTATGTTTTGTCAATATTGGCGGGATATCCAACATAACATTTATAGATGATAAAGAGCATATCTACGCATATGACACTGGTCCTGGCATGTGTCTTTTAGATCGGTATATGTTTCTAAAGAAAAAAATTAACTTTGATAAAGGTGGTCGGCATTCACTAAAAGGAAAGATTAATTTGAAAATTCTCAATAAATTAATGAGTGATAAATTTTTTAATAAAAAAAAGAATAAATCTTTAGATCGTAATTATTTTTCTCTCAATTGGTTTATGAAATTAAATTTTAATGATGCTTGTGCAACAATTTCAGCATTTACTGCACTCAGCATAACAAAAGAAGCAAATAAATTTAATGCAAAATATTTAATCGTATCAGGTGGCGGATCTAAAAACAAATATGTGATAAATTTAATGAGGGAAACTTTTAAAGGCAAAATATTTACTGCTGATCAATTAAATTTAAATCCAGACTTTATTGAGTCACAGGCATTTGGCTATTTAGGTATTAGAAGGATGAAAAATCTTCCAATCTCATTTCCTAGTACTACTGGCGTAAAATATGCTGTATCGGGCGGTAAGCTAAATTAATTAACGATATTTAGAGTTCAACTCTTTTTCAATGTACTTTCTTACCACTTTTTCTAATCTATCTTGTTCGTTATCATAAAAATGATTTGCTCCAGAAATTTCTTCATAATCAACTGAGATGTTTTTCTGTGATTTTAGTTTTTCTGCTAACCGAGCAGTTTCTTCTGGTGAGACCATTTCATCTTTCTTACCTTGTACAATTAATCCTGAAGCTGGACAAGGTGCTAAAAAATTAAAATCATAAAGATTTGGTTGTGGAGACACACTTATAAATCTTGTTATTTCCGGTCTTCTCATTAATAATTGCATGCAAAGTAATGCTCCAAATGAAAAACCAGCAACCCAACATTGATTTGTATTAGGGTTTTGTCGCTGTATCCAATCTAAACCTGCAGCGGCATCTGCAAGTTCCCCAAGTCCATTGTCAAATTTACCTTCACTTTTACCAACACCCCTCAGATTAAATCTAAAAATAGAAAAACCCAATGAGTCAAATATGGAAAATAAATTCATAACGATAGGGTTATTCATTGTTCCGCCATATAAGGGGTGAGGGTGAATAATTAGAGCAACAGGAGGATTTAGAGATTGACCCTTTTTATACTTACCTACAAGTTTGCCATCTGGACCAGTAAAAACCACTTCTTTCACTTGATTATTCATATTTTATGACTAGATAGTTGACTAAATTAGTAGGTTATTATAAGTAACCACTGAGACGGTATACTAAATTTGTTATTTAAAATTCAAGGTTTTTTTTTAAAATGAGTAAAATCATTGATTTAATTGACTCTTATATTAAGAGAGATCCAGCTGCAAAAGGGAGGATTGATGTGTTTTTCACCTCTCCAGGTTTGCATGCCATTGGCATATATCGCCTATCCAATTTCTTATGGTCTTTAAGGCTCCAATTTTTTGCAAAAGTAATTTCTTATTTAGGTAGGTTGATAACTGGAATCGAGATTCACCCTGGCTCAAAAATAGGAGCTCGTTTTTTTATAGATCATGGAATGGGAGTGGTGATTGGTGAAACGGCTGAAATAGGTAATGATGTAACAATATACCATGGCGTTACTCTTGGGGGCATTTCTCCAAATGAAGATAGTGCAAGCCAAAAAGAAAAAAAAAGACATCCCACACTAGAAGACAAAGTAACCGTTGGTTCTGGCGCTCAGATCTTGGGTCCAATCACAATAGGACACAATTCAAAGGTTGGTTCAAACTCTGTTGTTACAACAAATGTAGACCCTAATAGAAGTGTAATCGGAAACCCTGCAAGATACACAATAGTTGCTAACTCTACTGGAAAAAAGAAATTCAGAGCTTACGGGTTAAGCAAAGGAGATGACAGCCGAACAGCAATTGTTGACCAGATTCAAAAAGATAATAAAGAGCTTCAGGAGAGAATTGCAGATTTGGAGAATATAATAAAGGAAAAGTAAATGAAAATTACCTCAAAAGGAAGATACGCAGTTTTAGCAATGGTAGATATTGCCAAATTTGGTGAAGATGCACCATGTAACTTGTCTCATGTTTCAGTCAGGCAAAATATTTCACTTTCGTATCTTGAACAAATTTTTAATGATTTAAAAAGAGCAAAGCTTGTCAAAAGCCAGAAAGGTCCTGGTGGAGGTTATAAGCTTAACAAAGAGTCTACTGAGATAAGAATACTTGATATTTTCAATGCTATCGATGAGCAAATAAAAACTACTGGATGTAGCAATGACCCAAATTCTTCTTGCTCAGGCACAGGCAAAAAATGTTTAACTCATAACTTCTGGGAAAATCTAGAGGGTGTAATTGGAAATTATCTAAACTCGGTTTATTTAAGTGATTTGACTACAGGATACAGTATTTCTGATGAGAGGAGAGCAATAAGTGAATAAAATAAATAAAGATAATTTTAAGCAAGATGCTTATAAATATGGCTTCGTAACTGAGATTGAAGATGAAAAAATTCCTAAAGGTCTTAATGAAGATGTTATTAAACTAATTTCTAGCAAAAAAAATGAACCTGAATGGATGCTTGAATGGAGACTGGCTGCTTATGAGCGATTAAAACACATGGAGGTTCCAAAATGGGCTCGTGCAAATATCGCTGACATTGATTTTCAAGACTTATATTATTATTCATCTCCAAAAGACTTTAAAGACAAGCCTAAATCTCTTGAAGAAGTAGATCCTAAGCTGTTAGAAACTTATGAGAAATTAGGAATTCCATTAAAAGAGCAAGAAGCATTAGCTGGTGTTGCAGTAGATGCTGTTTTTGATAGTGTATCAGTTGCAACCACTTTTAAAGAAAAGTTGAATGAAATAGGGGTCATATTTTGTCCAATTTCTGAGGCAATACAAAAGCACCCAGACTTAGTAAAAAAGTATATTGGCTCAGTAATTCCTGTAACGGATCATTTTTATGCAACTTTAAATTCAGCGGTATTTAGTGATGGGTCATTTGTGTACATTCCTAAAAATGTTAAATGCCCAATGGAGCTCTCAACATATTTTAGAATTAATGCCTCTGAAACAGGTCAATTTGAAAGAACACTCATAATTGCAGATGAAGGAAGTTATGTTAGTTATCTTGAAGGCTGTACAGCTCCAATGAGAGACGAAAATCAACTGCATGCAGCAAATGTTGAATTGGTAGCGCTTGATAATGCAGAAATTAAGTATTCTACAGTTCAGAATTGGTATCCTGGCGATGAAGATGGTAAGGGTGGTATATACAATTTTGTAACTAAAAGAGGCCTCTGCAAAGGAAAAAACTCAAAAATATCATGGACACAAATTGAAACCGGGTCAGCGATAACATGGAAATATCCAAGTTGTATTTTAAGAGGCGATAATTCAACCGGTGAGTTTTATTCAGTTGCAATAACAAATAATCATCAGCAAGCTGATACAGGTACTAAAATGATTCATTTAGGCAAAAATACTAAGAGTAGAATTGTCTCAAAGGGAATATCAGCAGGTAAATCCTCGAACACATATAGAGGTTTAGTTAATTTTCATAGAAAAGCTGAAAATTCTAAAAACTTTACTCAATGCGACTCCTTGCTTGTAGGTAGTAATTGCAAAGCCAATACTATTCCTCTTACAGAAAATAATTCCAATACCTCATCATTAGAGCACGAGGCTACGACTTCTAAAATAAGTGACGAACAATTATTTTATTGTATGCAGAGAGGTCTTGATGCTGAAGAAGCGCAAAGTTTAATTGTTAATGGTTTTTGCAAAGAAGTATTGCAGCAACTTCCAATGGAATTTGCGGTAGAAGCTCAAAAACTTGTTAGTATAAGTCTTGAAGGAAGTGTTGGATAATATGTTAGAAATTAAAAACCTAGACGTATTGGTTGAAGATAAACAGATTATCAAAAATCTAAATTTAAAAATTGGACCAGGTGAGGTTCATGCAATTATGGGTCCTAATGGTTCTGGTAAAAGTACAATTGCTCATACATTAGCTGGAAAGCCTAATTATTTAGTTGAATCTGGAAATGTTGACTTCAAAAATGAAGACCTTATAGCAAAAGATCCTTATGAAAGATCGCTGCTAGGGTTGTTTTTGGCTTTTCAGTATCCAATAGAACTGCCCGGTGTTACTAATGCATCTTATCTAAAGCAAATTCTAAACGCACACAGAAAATCTCGTGGAGAAAATCCAATAGATGCGGGGGAGTTTTTGAAAATACTAAAAGAAAAATCAAGAAACCTAAATATTCCTATGGAAATGCATAGCAGATTTGTAAATACAGGATTTTCAGGTGGAGAAAAAAAGAAAAATGAAGTCCTTCAAATGGACTTGCTTGACCCAAGTTTAATTATAATGGATGAGACTGACTCTGGATTAGATGTTGACGCACTTAAGAGTACCTCAGAGGCTGTAAATAAGCTAAGAGATGGAAAAAGGTCATTCTTAATAATAACTCACTACTTGAGACTGCTAGAATATATCGAGCCTAATCATGTTCATGTTTTTGGTGATGGAACTATAATAGAGTCTGGAGATAAATCTTTAGCTTCAAGAATAGATAACGAAGGGTATGCAGTTAAATGAAGCCAGTTAGCTCTTTAGATTGTATCATAGAGATATCTGAAAAGATTAATATTCAGAACCCTTCTGATGAAATAATGATAAACTGTTCAAACGGTGAGAGCTGTCCCATTATAGATATTGAAATTAAAAAATCTATAATCAATAATCGAATTCATTTAACATGTAATGAAAAGCAAGATATCAAAGCAACTATCAATCTTCAAATAAATGATAATGCTACACTAGAGTTTATAGATGAAGCAAATTATGAAGGTGCTACTGAAATTAAAATGAATACCATTATGAGACCAAACGCTGTATTTGAACTATATAGATTTAACAGATTTAATGTATCAACAAAGAATTCTTTTGTTCACAATTGTGATCTTAAATCAAACTGCATTTTCAGAGATTTTAATTTCTCAAATGGCTCAAAAGAAATGTTTAATAGTACTAAAATTTCATTAAACGAAAAAAATTCTAAATATATTGGCAGTGGTGTGGTGATTGCAGACTCTACTAACTGTAAAAATCAACTTGATATTTCTCATATGTCACAGTCGGCTATATCTGATTGTTCTTTTAAAACAGTTTCGAGAGGTAAATCTAATGTCTCATTTAAAGGAAAGGTTTTTGTAGATGACGGTTGTTCAGATACGGTATCTAGTCAAATAAGTAAAGGTTTAGTGATGTCTGACGAAGCGAAAATAGATTTAACTCCAATCTTAGAAATTAATAATGACGATGTCGTTTGCTCTCATGGGGCTGCTTCTGGAAAACCAGACGATTCAGTACTTTTTTACCTGGCTTCGCGAGGTATAGAAAAGAACGACGCAGAAAAACTATATATGCAGGGTTTTCTATGTGAATTTTTAAATAAAATTGAAAATGTACAAATGCAATCCAAAGCAAGGGATTACATTAACCAAAATTGCTAACAATGAATAAAGATAAAACTTTACGTAAAGATATAAGAAAAGATTTTCCTATTCTCTCTAAAAAAATTCTGAAGACAAAGGATTTGGTATACTTTGATACGGCTGCTTCTGCGCAAAAGCCACAAGTAGTCATTGATGAATTAAATCAATTCTACAAAAGTCATTATTCAAATGTAAGTAGAGGTGTTCATACTTTGTCAGTAGAATCGACTTTACGGTATGAAGAAGCTAGAAAAAAAGTTCAAAATTTTATAAATGCTAAATCAGAAAATGAAATAATTTTCACAAAAAGTGCAACAGAGAGTATAAATCTTGTTGCGCAAACATTTTACGATAAATATATGAGTGCTGGAGACGAAATTATACTATCTCTAATGGAACATCACTCAAATTTAATACCATGGTATTTTTTAAGAGATAAATACGGAGTGATAATTAAATTTGCAAACATAACTGAGTCTGGAGAGATTGATGTTAATCACTTTGAAAGTCTTATAACTCCTAAAACTAAAATTGCTGCCTTGACCCATCTCTCAAATGTGTATGGTAGTAAGATTGACGAAAAAGTTTCAAGTATTTGTAAAAAAAATAACGTCGCAATTTTATTAGACGGGTGTCAGTCAGCTGCACACTTAAGAATTGATGTACAAAAACTAGAATGTGATTTTTTTGTATTTTCGGGCCATAAAACTTATGGACCATCTGGCATTGGGGTTCTCTATGGAAAAGAGGATCTTCTAAACGAAATGCCACCCTATCAAGGCGGTGGTGGTATGATTGGTGAGGTAACAACCGATAAAGTTTCCTATGCTGAGTTACCTGCAAAATATGAAGCAGGTACGCCTCCGATTGCTGAGGCTCATGGCTTGGGTATAGCAATAGACTATATGAATAATGCAGGCATAGAAAACATCATTAATCATGAGGAAGAGCTCACTAAGTATGCTTATGAAAAAATTAGTGAACTTGACTTTGTTAAAATATATGGCGATGGAGATAACAGGAATTCAATTATTTCATTTAATATAGAAAATATTCATTCACATGAAGTTTCTTCATTTTTAGATGTTGAGGGGATTGCAGTAAGAGCAGGGCATCATTGTTGCCAGCCACTCATGAAACATCTGGGTGTCAATTCAACGTCCAGATTATCTTTTGGTATGTATAACACTATTGAAGAAGTTGATATTTTTATAAATGCATTAATTAAATGCAAGGATTTTTTTATAAAATGAACGAATTGCTCAAAGAATTATATCAAGAAATAATACTCGATCATGGTAAAGAGCCTAGAAATTTTGGCGAATGTGAAACTCACAATAAAAGTGCTCACGGACATAACCCATTGTGTGGAGATAAGGTAAGTCTTACGTTATTTATCGATGATGATGATTTTATAAAAGATATTAAATTTTCAGGAGAAGGATGTGCTATTTCAGTAGCATCTGCTTCACTTATGACTGAAAAATTAAAAGGCAAAAAGCTGTCCTATGCAGAAAATATGTTCAAAGATTTTACTGACCTAGTAAAGGGTTCTGAAGACTCACTTAGCACTATTGATGAAGATGATTCTCTTTACGCTCTTAAAGGAGTAAAAGATTTTCCTATGAGAGTTAAATGCGCAACCCTTGCTTGGCATACTTTTAAAAATGCTTTGAAAGATTAGATTATGAGATTATATCCAGTGTATATAGCCTTATTACTTCTATTTATTGTTTTGCAGTTGTTGTATAGTAATAATGCTTTTTCAGAAGTTAATTTAGAAGGATACGATATGACAAAAGTAGATGTAATTGATACTCCATTTTGGTGTTCAGCGACACCAGAGGAAAGAGCCGAAGCAATAAGCAAGCTAACTGAGGAACAAAAGAATGTTACTCTAAATAATGGTACAGAAAGACCTTTCAAAAATGAGTTTTGGAATAGCAAAGAGAAAGGTATATATGTAGATATTATCTCGGGAGAGCCACTATTTTCATCTTTAGATAAATTTGACTCAGGTACAGGTTGGCCAAGTTTTGACCGTCCAATCAATGGAATAGAAATTGTCGAAATCGTTGATAAATCCTATGGCATGACGAGAACTGAAGTTAGAAGTGAATACGGCGACTCTCATTTAGGTCACTTATTTAATGATGGGCCGACAGAAACTGGCCTTAGATATTGTATTAATTCAGCTTCATTAAAATTTATACCTGTTCATGAATTAGATAAGCATGGTTATGGAGACTTTGTTGAACTATTCAATTAATGATTAATGGAAAAGTTAGAAGATCAAAAAATTATTGATGCTTTAAAAACAGTATTTGACCCTGAAATTCCTGTTGATATTTACGAATTAGGTTTGATTTATAAATGTGAAGTTTCACCAACTAATGATGTTTTGATCCATATGACTTTAACTACACCCCATTGCCCTGTAGCTGATGAAATGCCTAAAAAGGTTAAGCAAGCCGTTGTCGATGTGCCAGGTGTGAACAATGTTAGCGTTGACTTAGTATGGGATCCTCCGTGGGATATGTCACGCATGTCAGAAATCGCTAGACTTGAATTAGATATGATGTGAGATATCTACTTGAAATACAAAAATACATATATATTTAGCTAATATTCGTATATACAAATGTGAATATGTGCCCGTAGCTCAGTTGGTAGAGCACTCCCCTTTTAAGGGAGTTGTCCTCGGTTCGAACCCGAGCGGGCATACCAAATAAATGGCTACTTAATAAATAAAACAAATTTAAAATATGAAATTTTACGAAAAATTAGGTCCGTATCAGAAAAAAAAAGATCTTGAAAAAAAGAAAGACATTAATCCTAACGTAGCTAGAAACTGGGTTATCACCTGGTACTCAATTGTTGCAGCTTCAATTATATTGTATTTTGTTATAAGCAACATCTAACGATGTGGTTGCTTGATTGTGGATTAGACAGTGTTGAATGGAGAAGAGTAATTGTTGTTTATTCATCAGCCTTAGCTCCTTTAATTCTCGCAGCTTATTTAACTTATAAAAAACAAATGAAAACGTGGATCACGTTTACTCTTTTATCTTCATTTTTAATTGCTGCTTTTGGATGGGAGTTATGGGTTAATTACGGTATCTTAAATGGTGACGAGGTTACACTTAGACGCTCAGTATCACTTAGCTGCGCTATACCTTTGCACATTAACTGGCTGGTAAACTCACTAGCAGATACTGGAATCGTTTGGTTCGCTATTATATTGGTGTACTGGCTATTTCCGAAGAGAGCAGAACATTATCAAGAGTTTAATTACTTATTTTTTACTGTCTTTTTTGTATGGTTTATGGGGCAAAATTTTATAGTTGAGACAATCATTTATCACAATCAAGTAGGAGGGGACGCCCTATTATCTTGGGCACCGTTAATGCCGTTAGGATCATTTTTAAATCCAACTCTGATGTCATTTGGTGAGCGTGAAATTACATTACAATCTCAATCCGCATGGTTAATTGGTACTCCATTATTTTACTTCTTATCAATTTATTTCTACAAAAAGCATGGTAAGTAGTATAGTTATTTATGATTCTTACGGATTGTATGTGGTGCAGCAAACAAGTTAATCCTATTGAGGTTCACGGTCATTATCAATGTCCATACTGCAAAATTAACATTGATCCTTGTTGTTCTGGCGAACAGCAAAGTAATTATGATACAACAATCCCTTCATGCAACACTAAAAGATATGACGACTAAGTTTAAACTAGAAAATATACAAAAAAGCCAGAAGAACTAGAAAGATCATCAATGCCATCATAGGAAATGTTAAAATTCTATACAGTATTTGCATAAACTGTTTAAAATTAAATTGTTCCATATGGGTTAGATCAACTAATCTAATTTAATTTCTCCGTCATTATCATTTACAAAGAAGTCTGGAAATGGCTCAGCATCAGGTGTTGCTAAATATTCTGATAAATCTGACTTACCTGAGTGTATTAATGTACTGTCATCAACACACATATTTCCTGTAAACTTTTTAGAGTCTTGAGTTAAAATAATATAAGCAGCATCCCCCATAATAGCTGGAGTTCTGCACTTACTTTTGCCCTGATCATCCATTGATGCAGCTAATATATTATTTACAGCAGCGGTATCGATCATAGTTCTTGGCCATAATGAATTTACTGCAATACCAGCAGACTTTAACTCTTCTGACATGCCAAGAGTGCACATGCTCATCCCATATTTCGCCATAGTATAAGCAACGTGTGGACTGAACCATTGACTCTGCATATTTAATGGTGGACCTAGATTTAATATATGAGGGTTATTCCCTTTTTTTAAATGTGGAATACATGATTTTGAAACCATAAACGTTCCACGTGTATTAATATTATGCATCAAATCATACTTTTTCATGTCCGTGTTTAAAGTTGGCGTAAGGCTAATAGCGCTTGCATTGTTAATACAGATATCAATTCCACCAAAAGTCTCTACTGTTTTATCTACCGCAGCAATAACTTGATCTTCAAATCTAATATCAGTTTTTATTCCAATTGCATTACCACCTGCTTTAATGAGATCCTCAGCAGCTGTATGAATAGTTCCAGGCAATTTTGGATGAGGTTCAGTTGTTTTTGCAATGATTGCAATATTGGCGCCATCTTTGGCGGCTTTTTGAGCGATCGCATAACCAATCCCACGAGTAGCACCGGTAATGAAAAGAGTTTTTCCTTTTAAGTCAGCCATAAGTTCTCCTATCTTTAATAAAAGGTATAAAAATTCATCATAAATAATTAACAAAACTAGTACATAATTAAATTTTTAAAAGGAGAAAATATTATGAGTAGATTTTACGTATTGGGCAGTTATTCAGGTATTGCTCTTGAAGGCTTCATGAAGAAGCCTGAGGATGATCGTAAAAGCGCTGTCAATAAATTGGTCGAAGGAATGGGTGGTAAGGTTTTCATGTTTGATATAGTAAGAGGCACACACGATATAATTGTTGGAATTGAGGGTATTGATTTTGACTCAATCGCGAGTGTAAAAATTGCAATTTTATCAACTGGAGTCATGAATAATATGGAAATCTTAGAAGCAGTTGACATTTCAAAAATTGTATCAAATGCAGGCAAGGCTCTTAGCAATTATTCAAAACCAGGAGAATAGAAATGGCAACAGTAGTAACAGCAAAGTTTTTTCCCAAGCCAGATAAGGCTGAGGAAATGAATGATTGGTTTAAAAATAATTTATCTGACACCAAAGCTTATGAAGGTTGTCAACTTATTAAAGGTGGATACAACAAGGATACAAACGAAGTTATACTATATGAAGTTTGGGATAGTAAGGAAGCGCATCAAAAATATGTTAATTGGAGGGTTGAAATAGGTGATATTCCAAAGCTTGTTGAGTCTTCTACCAAAGAGCCTGAGATTATCTATCACGAAGAAGTTTATTAATTAAAAAAAAGGAGAAAAAAATGGAAGCAAAAGAAGTAGTTCAAAAAGGATATGACCTGTTTGGTGCAGGAGATATGGAAGCATTTTTTAATGATGTAGTCCACGATCATATAACATGGACTTTTCCTGGCGATAAAGATAAACATCCATTAGCTGGAGTGCATGAGGGAAAAGAAAATTTCATAGCAAACATGATGAAAATATCAGAATACTGGAATAATTTTATGGTTAAACCAGTATCAATGATAAGCGAAGGCAATAAAGTTTTTGTAATTGTAAAAGGAACAGCCGAAGGTATGGACACAATGTTTGGCCACTATTTTGAAGTGGAAGATGAACGAATGAAAGTCATGATGACTTTTGATGATACTTTAACTGCATACAACGCGATGACAAAATAATCACTCAGAAAGGACTAGAAGCATGACAACTAACAAATCACAATATACCATAACTACCCAATGGATTATTCCAGAAGATAAAAAATCAGAAGTTGAAAGTTTCTTTGCTGAGCATGAAGTGTGGATGAGAGAAACTCATAATCTTTCTGGCGACGAAGAGCCACGGATTGTTGATTATTCTGTTTCTAAGGCACCTCAATACATTGATAATGACTTAGAAAAAGGACCTTCAGGAAAAACAATTTATTCTTTGCATGAAGTATATATGACTGAGCAAGGAGGCATGAAACATTTTGAACTATGGCAGTCACATCCTGCCGCAGAAAAGATGGCAAGTATGGCTGAATATCAAACGGAAATGTCGTTTAATGCAGAAGTAATTGCATCAATGGAATCATAAGGAGTAAAATAAAATATGTATGTAATGTTAACTCAAAAGCTATCAAAAGGCTTTAAATCTTGGAAAGCAATGGCAGAAGCTAATGCAGAAAAAATAAAAGGCTTTAGAGGAAAAGTACTTTATGCAGGAGCTCACGCAGATGATGATAATTCTATGGTTGTTATCATGCATTATGAGAGCAAGGACGGTTTAATGGCTTTTAAAAATGATGAAGAACTCACAAAAGCTCGTCAAGAAGCTGGAGCTCTAACAGAGACAACGGTAATGACAATTTTGTCAGACGATGCGCTAACGGACTTTCCTAATTAATCAATTTCTAACTGGCTGTAAGTTGATACGAAGTATCTTCATTGCAGCCAATTCCTATTGATTTTCCATAATTAATTATTTCTTGTTCTGAATACTTTTCTCTATCTAAGTTATCCAAAACAATCATATTCTTATCAATACATGTTTTGTGAGGAGATGGAAAAAGTGTTGTGAAAAAAATGGCAAAAACAAACAAAAAAAATGCCGCAGGAACCAAGCCGTATCGATTTATCATTTTTTGAATAATTCCTCGGCGTTAATTCGATCTTTGCCCTTTGATGAAATATAACTCTTTGCTTTTTCAATTTCTTTTTCAAGGTTGGCAATATATTCACGTAATTCTTCGATACTCATGGCACCAAAATCAACTTCGTTTGGCTTAAATATTGGCTCTAAATCATCTGTATCCATACAATAGAAGTGTTCCATTTTTTTCAAGAGTTGTTAAGATAAATGATGACTAATGAGGTTAAATTTTTTGACAACAGACAACGTTACCTTTTGTTTGTAACAACTACTAACGAGAAAGCTGTTATTTCGGAGAAGTTATCGCACTTAATTAATGAACTTAAGCCTTCAAAACCAGCTTTAAAAATATTTGATGCCGGTGTTGGAGATGGGGCAGTACTAATGAATGTGTTACGTATTTGTCATCAGAAATTTCCAACTATACCTATCTATGTATCTTGCAAGGACGTAAGTATGGAAGATGCTAGACTTACAATTGAAAAACTTGCAGACCGTTTTGTGGAACATCCAAATATGGTTTTTACAATTTCAAATTTACATTACTCAGAGGCTGGTTATTTAAAGTCTAATAATGCTGATAAGCAAAAGAATATGAACTGGAGCAATATCTCTCTTGAAGGCGACTCATCATTTGGGTTCTATCAGCAATTGAGGCAGCTTGGTCCTTTGCTAAAAGAAAATTGGAGAGTTGAAGAAAATAAGGCTGGAAACACAACATATGAAAAACCAGCAGTTCTGACAATTTATAGAAAAGACCAAGAATTTTCTCTAGAGCAGGTAATACCAAATATTGAAAAATCAATTAATGAGTTTGATTTAGTCATCGTATCTCAAGCATATAGGTCGCGCGCTTCAGTAGAAAAGAAAGTAAAGTCAGTGATTATGCCAATGACCGATATCTTGGCACCAAATGGAAAACTAGCAGTATTTCATTCTTACGGTGGAGATCCAGGGATGAAAGCAATCAATGAGTTATGGCCAGAGGAAGAACCTTTTCCAAATAAGGGCCATGATATGATTCAATATATGAAAAATAATTTGAACGATGAAGTAAAAAACCCAATCCAATTTAGAGATCCTGAAATCTTTAAATACAAATTAAGGTCTCAGCCAAATGAAATAAACAGTGGCATTTCAACCTCTTTAGTATTCTCTGCGTGGAACGCTTGTACTTATGTTGCCCAAATAAGTGATCAGATGGTAAAAGAAAAAGAAGCTGATCAAAGTTATATTGAGTGTGTTGAAAAAGTAATTCGAGATAATGATGGGCTCTGGTTTTATGATGAAATGCTTATTGCCGAACGTTAATATTCATTGAATTTTTAGTTTTTAATTTATATCAATTAATATGTTAGCTTCTTTAATTGTGGGCGCAGGCTGTTTTTGGGGTGTTGAAGCACTTTATGAAGACATGCCAGGGGTATTAAATGCTACGTCAGGCTATGCTGGAGGAACACTTGAGTATCCACGTTATGAAGATGTATTAACTGGGGAAACGGGCCATGTAGAAGTCGTAAAGATAGACTATGACACAAGTAAAGTGACTTTTGATACACTTATTGATGCTTTCTTTATTATGCATGATCCAACAACATTAAATCGTCAAGGTCCAGATATTGGTGAGCAATATAAATCAATAATTTTTTATAATAATGATGAACAAAAAAATATTATAACAAATAAAATTAAACTAATTGACGCAATGGATATCCATGAAAATCCTGTAGTTACCGAAATAAGAGAGACTGCTAAATTCTATCCTGCAGAAGACTATCACCAAGATTATGCCATGAAGACAGGGAAACTTTGTTATCAACAAATGTATGTAAGATACAACTACACACCTTTACCAACTAATTAATTGATTACTTTACAGCAAAAGTAGGTAATTGTGGGTTATCGACTGTAGGAATTACATATCGACTTCTGGCAATATCAAGACACTTTTCATTATTGTGATTATAGTAATTTGTACTTTTATAATCTAGGTATTTTGCCTTATCATACGTAACATTACTTTGTACGCTGTACATAATATCACCTGGTATGGCTATGTGACCTCCAATTCTATCATTAATTGTGCCTTCACTATCAAAAACTAAATGATCTTCTGCACACTGTGGTACAGCTCCTAGTACGTGTAAAATTTCATGGAGAGCTGCTTTTGCTGTTTCATTGAATTCAGGTTTAAAACCTCCGTTGTTATCAATACAAGAACCACTTCTTTTACCAGGATAATAAAGGGCTGCAGTATTTGCAATTATTCCCTCAGATGCGTAACTTGGCAATTGTGATGAAGCACAGACATCTCTGTTAGATCCACCGTAAATAATGAAATAAACTTTTTTTGGATCATTAAAACCATGAGAGCTTATAGCTTGCTGAAGTACATTTACGGCTTGAATACCTTCTTTTGAAATTTCGTTATCTTCTTTTTTAAGTCTTAAAAAAGTAATATCTATCTTACCGTCTTCTTTACGATCAAATTTTAAATTCTGTCCATGAACATATAATCTATCTTTTGTTTTTGAATTAAACCATTTATCAATTTGATAAAGCAACATACTTATTTTGCTGTTTAGATCATACTCTTTATCCACTCCATCAATTGGTATGACGTACATTACGTGGATATTATAACCATCACCAATATCTTCTAAATCAACAAAGTTTCGTCCTATCTTTTCATCTGATGAATACACATTTGCTGTAAGAAAAAACAAGACAATAATTGAATATTTTATAAATATCTTCATTTAGTTAAATCTGTTAACCTTATTTATATAAAATGAAAAAATTAATTGTTAATCCTTTTTTTCAAAAAGGTTTTCCCTCAGAAAATGGGAAAGATCCAGTCAGCACAGATGTTGAAGCAGTAAGAAAATTATTGGCTATGTGCCCGGTTGCTGCTGAAACACCTCTAATTAATTCAGATTCTTTGGCAAAAAGTTTAGGAATTAATAAACTCTGGCTAAAAGATGAAAGAAATCGGATGGGCCTAGGAAGTTTCAAGGCTTTAGGCGCTACTTTTGTTATTGCATCTCATGCCGCCAATAAAGTTGCAAAGGAAAGAACAGATTATGACTGGAAAAAAAGTTTATCTGGAGAAACGTATGTATCGGCTAGCGCGGGTAACCACGGTCTATCTCTAGCTGCGGGTGCACGAATATTTGGAGCTAAGGCAGTTATTTACCTTTCAAAAAATGTTCCTTCTACATTTGCTGATAGAATTCGAAGCTACGGAGCTGATGTTGTTATTCATGGTGATGATTATGAAGAAAGCCTGCAGGGAGCACAAAGTGCAGCCGAAGAAAATAATTGGTTTCTTTTATCTGATGTGACTTGGGATGGCTATGATTATGGTCTACAAGTTATGCAGGGATATCTAGTTTTAGCCGCAGAGGCATATGACAGATGTTTAGAAATGCCTACACATATATTTTTACAGGCAGGCGTTGGGGGCTTTCCAGCATCCATGGCAACTTTAGCGCGTAAATACTTTGGAGAAAAACCAAAAATAATTATTGTTGAACCAACAAAGGCTCCAGTATTACAAGAGTCAATAAATGCAGGAAAAGCGACTACCGTAACGGGAGGTGTTTCTAATATGGGAAGACTTGACTGTAAAAGTCCATCATTAAAAGCTCTTTCCTCATTAGCTATAACCTGTACTCATTTTATAACGATTGAAGATGAAGATGCAGAAAACTCACTCAGCGATTTAGACGAGAATGATTTAACAACAACGCCATCAGGAGGTGCTGGGTATGCGGCGATTGCAGTTGCTCAAAAATATGATGAATGTGGGATTGATAAAGACAGCAAAATATTAGTTTTTTTGACTGAAAAGCAAGATTAATTTTTATTATTGATAAAATCCCAAAGTCATTATTTAATTTCCGCATGATTACTAAAAGTCTTCTTGGGAATATTATCAAGGTTGGCAACTTAACCTGGATCAGCTCTAATGGTGAATTAAATACTTACGGTGATGGCTCAGGAGAGCCAATACGCATCCGCACAACAAATAGTTTTTCGGAACTAAAACTTCTTATGAATCCCTCTGTTCATTTTGGTGAAAGTTATATGAATGGCTCCCTAATTGTTGAAGAGGGTCGAATACATGATTTTCTAAAACTTATTTTCTTGAATACCACTAGTGAGATTGATCATTGGGTCATGAAATTATCTAAAATCGTAAGAATTATACAAAACAAAATCAGAACGAGTAACTATATTTCTAAGTCGAAACATAATGTTGCTCATCATTATGACTTATCTGATAAATTATATGATTTGTTTCTAGATCCAGACAGACAATATTCCTGTGCATATTTTAATTCACCAAATGATACTTTGGAGCAAGCGCAAATTAATAAAAAGGAATTGATATCAAAAAAATTACTCTTAGAAGAAGGGCAATCAGTATTAGACATAGGATGTGGATGGGGCGGTATGGCTTCGCATATTTATAAAAAATCTAATGCCAATGTAGTAGGGGTTACTCTATCAGAAGAGCAAATTGCATATGCTAAGCAAAGAAAAATTGATGAAAAGCTTGATAAAGTTGAATACAGACTGCAAGACTATCGAAACGTAAATGAAACTTATGATCGTATCGTATCAGTTGGAATGTTTGAGCATGTTGGCACCGCTCATTATCAAGAGTTTTTCAATAAAGTTCATGATTTACTTAATGATACTGGAGTAGCCTTAATTCATACAATTGGAAGACTAACAGAACCTACAAATAACGATCCTTGGATTGAAAAATATATTTTTCCGGGAGGATATATTCCTGCATTAAGCGAAACAATGTCTCGTGTAGAAAAATCTAAATTATCATTAACTGATGTCCAAGTATTAAAATTTCATTACGCAGAAACGCTTAAGCGATGGCGTTACAATTTCTATGATAATATAGACAAAGTTAAAGAACTGTATGATGAAAAATTTTGTCGCATGTGGGACTTCTACCTGTCATCTTCCCAAGCATCGTTCGAGGAGTCTGGATTAGTTGTATTTCAATTGCAGTTATCAAAAAGTAAGAAATCTGTACCTGATAAAAGAGATTATATGATTGAATAGTCGCCTAAAAATAGACGACTATCAAGTTTCATATTCTAATCGTTAAAAAAAATTCCAGCATCAGTGATGTTGCTATGAGGTACCACGTTCGCCAACACAAAGAATAATACTTTAGATGGCATTATAAAGAGTGCAAATGAAGCTGCCGATGTTGCTAAAATTTTAATCAACTTATTACTATTTCCCCTTTTTTTAATTTGCGATAACCATGTTCATTCCAGCATCAACTTGCTCAACAAACGGTCTAATATTTCTGTAAAACCAGATTTGAGAATCTAAATCAAAATTATCTAAATCCGCACCCATATCTGCCATTGTATCATTACTTAAAAACATCATATGTGTTGTCTTGCCTAATGATGCAGGACATATCGAACAACTAAGAATTCCTAAATCCCCTTTTGTTCCATTTTCCTTCATTAACCCAGGCAATTGCTGAACTCGATTTAAGAAATTTAAAAAATCAGTTACTTCAAGCATTACAAACCAATTTGTATTGCCGACTGACGCTTTTTCATATTCTATATCTGCACCTGGCGGGGTTTCCATGACTGCATTGATAACATT
The DNA here is from genome assembly GCA_902580665.1 of uncultured Pelagibacteraceae bacterium. Taxonomy (GTDB): domain Bacteria; phylum Pseudomonadota; class Alphaproteobacteria; order Pelagibacterales; family AG-422-B15; genus CACNXQ01. The sequence continues at coordinate 64,272 of CACHLP010000002.1, forward strand.
ATCTGTATCAATATTGAAATTATCATCAAACCACTTACTATTCATTGCAAACAGTGCATTCGTGTCTAGCATATCTTGGTAGTTTTCGTATACGACACCAAAAAGCATTTGTTCATTGTAGTTATCACCTTTGATTTTCATCTGTAGAGTGAAATCCATCCATTTTGCACCTCCAGATTCTGCAGAATTTTTGAACTTCTCAAATCCCTCAATCATTTGTGTTCTTTTTTCTGGGGTATCTATTCCAGATACTGAATAAAAGTCCAGAACTAACGCATGACTAGAAGTCAAATAGAACATAGCCAGGGATGCTAATGCTGCTAATTTAATTATTGTATTTTTCATAATAAACTCCATTTTTTTTTAAAAATTGTATGTTAATAAAGTAAGAAAGAAACTATAGATATTAGTGTTAAACTTTATTAACTTATTAGAAATAATATATAAAGTATTGAAATCATTGTATAAAAAAATTGACTATGAAAATAATAATTAAATTCTTATATAGTAATAGAAAACTGTTATGAAATTTACGCCAACAATTAAACCAAATGAAATTTTTTCAGAAAATGAGATCTCTTTCTTGAGGAAAAAAAGTGACCTCAAGGGTTTCAGCTTGCTTTTGCATGCATGGATTGTAATTTTTGCCTCCATTATATTTTACACCATATTTCCAAATATTTTTACATTCTTGTTTACAGTACTAATTATTTCCGGAAGACAATTAGGACTTGCAATTTTAATGCATGAGGGCGCACATGGGTTAATAGCAAACAACACAAAAAATAATAATTTTCTTTCCCAGTGGATCTGTGCTTTTCCTGTATGGTCGGATACATACGGCTATAGACATTATCATTTAGCTCATCATCGACACACGCAAACTGCAGACGATCCTGATTTGAGTTTGTCAAAGCCATTCCCAGTTAACAAGTTTAGTTTTGCCAGAAAGGTATTCAGAGATATTTTTGGGATAACTGGTCTTGTTCAGCGTTATGAATTAATTTTTAAAACTTTATTAACAAATGACACAAAAAAAGATGATGGTAAAAAAATTAGTGGGTTTCAATCAAAGAATACACTTCTTGGAATACTTACCTCTAATATAATAATTTTTATATCTTTTAGTGTAGTTGGTCAGTGGTGGTACTATTTTGCATTTTGGCTTCTTCCCTTGTTAACATTCTTTCAACTTTTTTTACGTATTCGAAACATTGCTGAACATGCCGGTGTAGTAGATAATTGTAATGATTTTAATAATGCCAGAACCACTTATGCAAATATTTTAGAAAGAATATTTGTTGCACCATATTACGTTAATTATCACTTAGAGCATCATTTACTCATGTTTGTTCCCTGCTATAAGCTAATTGAGGCTCATAAGTTGCTGCTTAAGAAGGGGTACAAGGAAGAAATTGAAATAAAAGACGGATATATATCTTTACTTAGATCAGTAATAGTTTAACTGTTTGTCATCCCCTTTATACCTATGACATCGGATTTTGATAATACAGCCCTTAAAAAAGCTTTTGGTTCATTTGCAACTGGCGTTGCTGTTGCCACTTCACATTCAAGTGGGTTTACCATAAATTCTTTTTCTTCTTTAAGTTTGAGCCCACCATTAATCATTTTTAATATCTATAAAACAGAAACTGATCATATTGATTTTTTAAAAAATAAAACTTTTGCCATTAATTTTTTATCTCGAGAACAAGAAGACGTATCTCGTTTGTTTGCTACAAAAGATCCAGAGAAGGTTAATAAAACGCAACATTCGATCTCTAAGAATAAAAATATCATTTTGAATGATACTTTAGGTCATATCGAGTTATCTGTTTTCCAACAAATTGATATAGCAGATCATATACTGGTTATAGGCCAGGTTCAAAATTTTAAGACTGATGACAACAAGAAGCCACTCATTTATTACAGAAGTGATTATAAGAGTCTTAAAGACGTATAACTTATTAATTAGTAAGATGGCGCACCAAAATCATTTTGGTTTTCACTTCCTTTAAGGCAGAGAAAGAAAATTAGTGTAATTATCCCAATGAAGGGAATAACAACAATTAACAGCCACCAGCCTGACCTATTGGTATCGTGAAGTCTTCGAATATATAGAGCAATACTAGGCAACATAAATAAGAAGTATAAAAAAATATAAATGGGGCCCAACATAATGGTTCCTGGTGAGTTATTTAGATCAATTCCAAGTATCTGTAATTCAAACAATTGATCAAATTGCAAGCCTATAAAACCAACGACGGTAGTAAATAGATAGAAGTACCAAAACTCAGAACGAGTTGCTCTGGTTTTAAAGTCAAAGCATTTCACAAATGCATTATTGATTGATTTAATAAAGCTCATAATTAGTGTTAGAATATTAATTTAATTAACTTATTACAAAAAAAAAATATATAATCTTAAGATATGTCTAAACAACTTAGAATTGGTGGAGCAAGTGGTTTTTGGGGTGACTCTGTAGTAGCAACTCCTCAATTATTAAATGGAAATAACCTCAATTTTATTGTTTACGATTATCTTGCTGAAATAACCATGTCCATCATGGCTCGAGCCAGAGCAAAAGATTCCTCAAAAGGCTATGCCATCGATTTTGTTTCAAGTGTAATGAAACTTAATTTGAAGCAAATTGCTGATCAAAAAGTCAAAATTCTTAGTAACGCAGGTGGAGTTAATCCTCAAGCGTGTGCAGAAGCTATTCGAGCACTAATAAAAGAACTTAACTTAGATTTAAAAGTTGCCGTTGTATTGGGCGATGATCTCCTTGAACATAAAGATAAATTTTCAGATAGCGGTATACTAGAAATGTACTCAGATGAAAAATTTCCAGAGGTAGATAAGATTGCAAGCATCAACGCATACCTAGGAGCATTCCCAATTGCGCAAGCACTAGATGATGGTGCAGATATAGTAATTACAGGGAGAAGTGTGGATAGCGCTGTAACTTTAGCTGCGTGCATCCACACTTTTGGTTGGAAAGAAGATGAGTATGATAAATTGGCTTCTGGAAGCTTAGCGGGACATATTATTGAATGTGGCACGCAAAGCACAGGAGGAAATTTTACAGATTGGGAACTTTCCTCTAAAAATCTCCACATGATTGGTTACCCTATAGTTGATGTATCTGAAAATGGAGAATTCATTTGTACAAAATCAAATAATACATCTGGATTAGTAAGTTTTGGAACTGTCGCAGAGCAAATGTTATATGAAATTGGTGATCCTCAAGCATATATACTTCCAGATGTAGTCTGTGATTTCTCAAACGTTATTATTTCTGAAATTGAAAAAGATACAGTTAAAGTATCGGGTGCAAAAGGATATCCTGCACCTCAACAATATAAAGTGTGTGCAACATATGCCGATGGCTTTAGAGCAGGTCATGTCTGTTCATTTGTGGGCATTGATGCATCAAAAAAGGCAAGAACTTATGGAGAAGCAATATTTGAAAGAGCAAAAATGATTATGCGAATGATGAATATTCCTGACTTTGATGAAACCAGCATTGAAATTATTGGCGATAACAGCCAATATAGCAATAAAGGTCAAAATGCAGATAATAGAGAAGTTGTTTTAAAGTTTGCAGCCAAACATCAAGACATCAGAGCAGTAGGATTAGTACTGAAAGAGTCTGTAGGATTAGGATTAGCAACGCCACCAGGATTATCAGGCTTTGTTGGCGGTAGACCAAAGCCCTCGCCAATTGTAAGATTGTTCTCTTTTATGGTTAACAAAGCAGATGTAAAAGTTTCCATAGATTTAGGAGACACAAAAAAAGAATTTTTAGTTCACCAATCCAAAGAATTTAATATGTCTGAAATAGAAAAACCTGAAACCCCAACATTTGACTCAAAAGATGAAAAATTTATTGATGTTCCTCTAATTAAAATTGCATATGGACGTAGTGGAGATAAAGGAAACAAAGCCAATATAGGCATCATTTCAAGAGATCCTAAATTTTACCCTGCGATATGTAATTATTTAACTGAAGATGTAGTTATGAAATGTTTTAAAAACTTTTTAGAAGGATCTGTTGAAAAGTATTTATTGCCTGGATCCAATTCCATTAACTTTATACTTAATGATGTTCTTGGTGGTGGTGGGCCTGCTAGTTTAAGAAATGATCCTCAAGGAAAAGCATACGCGCAAATACTACTAGATCAAATAATTCCTATACCAAAAAAATTGATGAATTGATAATGTCAGAACCTTTGCTAAATGTTGAAAATATTGAAACTTTTTATGGGCCCATTATGGCTATTAGGGGTGTTAGTTTTCAAGTGCAAGAGGGATCAATTGTAACAATATTAGGTTCAAACGGCGCAGGTAAGACGACTATTTTAAAGACAATTTCTGGTGCCATAGATCCTAGAAAGGGAAAAGTATTTTTGAGTGGAAGTGAAATACAAAAAAAGGATCCTGATAAAATACTTCGATTAGGCATGAGTCATGCACCTGAAGGAAGAGAAGTATTCCCGTACTGTTCGGTTTTAGAAAATCTTGAAATGGGGGCTTACACGAGAAGTGATAGAAAAGGCATACAGAAAGACATAGAGCAGGTGTATGATTACTTCCCCATTCTTAAGGAAAGAAAAAATCAGCCTGCTGGATTACTTTCTGGCGGCGAACAGCAAATGCTTTGCATTAGTCGAGCATTAATGAGTAAGCCAAAAATTATGCTTTTAGATGAGCCTTCATTAGGCTTGTCACCAAAACTTGTTAAAGAAATTTTTGAAATTATAATCAGGATCAATAAAGAATTGAAAACTACAATATTACTGGTTGAACAAAATGCGAATATTGCATTAAGCAACTCTGATTTTGGTTACGTTTTAGAGTTGGGAAGAATAGTCATGGAAGACAATAGTAAAGAATTGCTCGAAAAAGAAGATATTAAAGAATTTTATCTTGGACAACAAGATGAAGGAATAAGAGGGGAAAGACGTTGGAAAAAGAAAAAAATGTGGAGATAGAAACCATACCGCAATTATTTTGGGACTCTGTTAAGAGGCGTCACCAAAAAACGGCGATGCGAGAAAAAGATTTAGGTATTTGGCAGACTATTTCTTGGGAAAAGTATGGATTACAAGCCCGAAATACGGGACTTGCTTTGCACTCTCTCGGATTGAAAAAAGGGGAAGTAGTATCTATTGCGAGTGAGGGTAATCCTGAATGGCTTTATACAGATATGGGAGCTATCGGATCTGGTGGCATATCAAGCGGAGTCTATACAACTGATTCAGCGGCGCAGATAAAATACTTAGTCAATGACTCCAAAACAAAATTTTATTTTGCCGAAAATGAAGAACAGCTAGACAAAATTTTAGAGGTTCGGTCTGAGTGCCCAACGCTTGAAAAAATTATTGTTTACGATATGGAGGGGTTGCATAACTTTACTGACTCACAAGTCATGAGTTATGATGATTTCATAAGTATTGGAGCGGAATTACACGCAAAAAAACCTGATCTGTGGACTGATCTCATGAACCAGGTTGAGCCTGAAGACATTGCAATATTAGTTTACACATCAGGTACTACAGGTCCACCAAAGGGCGCTATGATTTCAAATCAAAATATTCTTTACAATATTAGAGCCTCTAAGGAAGTCTTTGGAACAGCTGAAGGTGAAAACCAACTATCATTTTTACCTCTTTGCCATATTTTAGAAAGATCAGTTTCGGTAATGGGCCCTCTGCTATATGGGTCTGTTGTAAATTTTGCCGAGAGCATAGAAACAGTTCCAGAAAATATACGTGAAGTATCGCCAGCGGTGTTTATTGCAGTTCCAAGAATTTGGGAGAAATTTTATTCCTCGATTATCATATTGATGAAAGATGCCACCTATTTTGGAAAATTATTTTATGAGTTATCTATTAAAGTAGGAAGTCGTCATAAAGATTATTTATTAAATGGAGAAAAGCCTCCATTGTTCTTAAGTTTAGCGTTCTTTATATGCAACCAGTTTGTTTTAAAAAATATTAAAAAATTATTAGGTTTAAACGACTGCAGATTTGCTTTTAGTGGTGCCGCACCTATCTCGCCAGATTTAATTAGTTGGTACTTGTCATTAGGCATTGATCTAAGAGAAGGGTGGGGCATGACTGAAACTGCAGGACTTGGAACTATTTTTTATGATAGGCAGATTAAAGTTGGCTTTGTTGGTAGAGCAGTAAATGGCTCTGAAGTAAGGATTGCAAAAGATGGTGAAATTTTATTTAAGGGTCCCGGCGTATTTCACGGATACTTAAATAAACCAGAACAAACTAGCGAAACGTTATCCGATGGATGGCTGCATACAGGAGACGTTGGTGAAATTGATAATTATGGTTATCTCAAAATAACTGACAGGAAAAAAGATATAATCATAACTGCGGGTGGAAAAAATATTTCACCTTCTGAACTTGAAAACCAATTAAAGTTCAGCCCTTTTATTTCAGATGCAGTTGTAATAGGTGATAAAAGAAAATTCCTATCTTGCTTAATCATGATCGATGAAGAGAATGTAGTTAAGCATGCTCAAGATAATGATATTCCTTTTTCAAACTTTGAAAGTTTATGTAAATCTAAGGATATTGTTGAACTCATTGATAATGAAGTATCTTCAGTGAATAAAAAATTTGCCAATGTAGAGCAGATCAAGAAATTCTCACTTATTGATACCCAGCTAACAGCTGAGGATGATGAGCTTACGCCAACAATGAAATTAAAACGCAAATTCATTAATGATAAGTACAGTTCTGTAATTGATCAAATGTATCAATCTGCTTGATTTTCAGCTACGATCTCATTAGTATTTCTTCACAATTATAGGGGTAGTTTATGAAAAAATTATTAACTTTTGTTTCAATCTTTCTTATTTACTCATCATCAAGCTTTGCTGATCAAGGTGTTAGCAATAATGAGATCATGCTTGGCATGCATACGGATATTAGTGGTCCCGTCTCATCATTTGGAAAATATTCTGTAGAAGGTGCTAAGATGAGAATTGATGAAATTAATGAGACTGGTGGAATTAATGGTAGATCTTTAAAGCTTGTAGCTGAAGATCACCAATACCAAGTTCCAAGAGCTGTTCAAGCGGCAAACAAGTTAATTAATAAAGATAAAATATTTTTAATGTTAGCAAGCTTGGGCACACCCATGAACAATGCAGTGTTTCAACTTCAAGAACAAAAAAATATACCCAACTTGTTTCCTTTGTCGTCTGCGCGTTCAATGGCAGAACCATTTCACAAATTAAAATTTGGCGCTCTATCAACGTATTACGATCAAATAAGATCTGGAGTTAAGTGGGCTGTAGAGGTTAAAAAGAAGAATAAAATTTGCGTTCTTTATCAAGATAACGATTTTGGACAAGAGACATATGATGGAGTAGTGGATCAGTTGGAAGAAATGAATATGCCATTGCATGAAAAAACTACAAACAAACCAACCGATACTGATTTGACTGCACAGATAACAAAACTTAAAAATGCTGACTGTGAAGCTGTTGCTGTGGGTACTATCGTAAAGGATACGATATTAGCTTATACAAAAGCTAGGCAAATGGGCTGGGATGCTCTATTTTTTGGTCAGGTAGCAAGTTTTCACCCGGTTATAGCAAGCCAGCCTGATGGAGTTACCGATGGCTTTTATACATTTGCTCAATTTGATACACCAAGTAGAGAAAATTGTGATGAATGGGTTTGTAATTGGATAGATAAATATGAAGGTATTTACGGAAACAGCCCTAATATTGGATCAGCTTACGGATATATGTATGCAGATATTACTGCGAAGGCTATTGAGATAGCTGGTGGTAATTTGACCGTAGACTCTTTCACGAGAGGATTAGAGTCAATTGATAATTATGAGATGCCTTTTGGTGAGTCAACTTTATCTTGGGGTCCGGACAAACATTTGGGTTCAAGTGACGCATATTTATTTGTTGTAGAAGGCGGTAGGTTTGTTCGTGCTGACAGTATGAAATATGAATACTAAAATTTTAAAGACTTTATTATCGGTCTTTTTATTTATTTTTTTATCTAATGAATTATTAGCTGATCAAGGGATCAGTTCTGATCAGATACTCATTGGCATGCATACAGACATAAGTGGTCCCGCATCAATGATTGGTAAACAAAGTGTTGATGGTGCCAATATGCGTTTTAATGAATTCAATGAAAACGGTGGGGCGTTTGGTAGAACAATTAAATTTATTGTTGAAGACCACCAATATACTGTGCCAAGAGCAGTGCAAGCTGCCAATAAGTTACTCAGAAAAGATAAAATTGCATTTATGATGGGATCATTGGGCACACCCATGAATAATGCTGTGATGACTGATCAATTAGCGATGAACGTTCCTAACCTATTTCCGCTTACGGCTGCACGATCAATGTTTGATCCTTTTGATCGATTAAAATTTACATCTGGTTCAACTTATTATGATCAAATTAGAACAGGTATTAAGTATTTGGTTGAAAATAATAATCGTGAGTCTGTATGCATACTTTATGAGGATACAGATTTTGGACAAGAGATCGTAGATGCTGCATACGATCAAGTTGAAGCAATGGGAATGACAATCGTTGAAAGCGCATCTGCGAAGCCGACCGATACTGATTTCACTGCTCAAATTAAAAAACTATCAAACGCAGGTTGTGATTTGGTTGCCATGGGCACAATAGTGCGAACGACCATACTGCCTTTCATGAAGTCAAAGGAAATTAATTGGACAGATGTAGATTTTGTAGCTACTTCAGCAAGTTACTATACTGTTGTTGCTGAACAGCCAAACGGTGTAATGAACGGCTTATACTGCTTAAATTCTCTAGTCTTTCCATATTATGATACAGCCAATAGTGATGAGAGAGCATGGTGGGAATCATTTAATTCATTATATGGTACGGAACCAAACACAGGTGCGATTTATGGATATATTTTTGCTGACATGGTCGTTGAAGGTATTAAAAGAGCCGGCCAAGACTTAACTGTTGAGTCGTTTATTGCTGCGTTGGAAACATTAGAAGATTTTGAAGATCCATTAAAACTTGGATCAGTGACGTTTAATGAAAACAAAAGACAGGGAAGTAACATTTCGTATTTTTTCCAGGTTCAAGATGAGAGGTTCAGAGTAATCTCAGGCCCAATCAATTACTGAGTGCTATAATTTTGAGTACATCAGCTGTTTTAGTTGCAAACGGTGAAAAACCTGTTTCAAATTATGCAAAGCAACTTATTGCGAAAAATAATCTAAAAATTTGCGTTGATTCTAATTTAAGTTTCTTTAAAGAATTAGATGTTGAACCAGATATCATTATTGGTGACTTGGATACAGTAGATATTAATAAATCCGGTTCTAAAAGCACTATAGTAAATAAGGAAGATCAAAATAAAACTGATCTAGAGAAGTCACTCGAATACTGCATTGCACAAAATATAAAGGATATTTACATAATTGGCGCAACAGGTGAAAGAGATGATCACAGCTTAGCCAACATTATGATCGCGCAACAATATTCAGATACTCTCAACATTGAAATGATTTCTAATTTCTTTCAGATATTTTTTGTTAATGGAAGTAAAGAAATTTTAGAAAAGAAAAGCAGAAATTTATCCATGATATCTTTGATTTCAGATAATAAAATTACAACTTCAGGTCTTGAATATAACTTATCCGATCAAAAGCTAAATTCATTTTCTCACGGCATAAGTAATCGAATTATCTCAGATAAATGTTTGATTAAAGCAAAGGAAAAACTAATTTTATTTATTGAGATAGAATGACAAATAAAATTGGAATAATTGGCGCTGGAATATCAGGCCTTACTTTAGGCTGCATATTAGCAAAGGACTCTAAAAATTGTACTATTTATGAGAAGTCAGATGGTCCAAGTAACTATGGTGCTGGTATTTCTCTTTCTCCTAATATTATTCGCTTATTAAATGAACTTGAAATTTTAGAAAAAGTTGAAAAAGAATCTTGTCTTCCCATCGATATTGTTTGGAGAGACAATGTTGGTAAAGTAATCAGAGAAGTCAACGTAAGTGAATTTGGCAAGCTTATCACTACAAATAGAAAAATATTGATCAAACATCTACTCGATAAATACTTATCACTTGGTGGAAAAATAGAATTTTCACATGAGCTGGTTAAGATTAAAAATGAGAAGGAACTTCTTTTTAAGAATGGAAATGAAGACCGTGTTGATTTTATTGCTGGATGTGATGGAATTAAATCGTTTGTGAGGTCAAATTACATCAAAAATGACTCACCAAAATTTACTGGATATACTGCATGGAGAGGCATCGGTACGTCGGATAGCAAAAGAATAAATATTTACCTTGGACCACGAAGTCATATTGTTTGCTATCCTATCAATAATTCTTTGGAGACAAGTTTTATAGGAGTCATTAAGAATAATGCCAGAATTAATGAGTCATGGAGAGAAGAGGGCACTCATGACCAATTAATAAATGATCTATCTGATTATGGAGATTTCATACATTCATTATTTAAATCTTCAGAAAAAGTATTTCGATGGGGTTTATATGATCGGAATAAATTAAATAATTTTTCAAAGGGAATTATCACTCTCTTAGGAGATTCTGCTCATCCAATGATGCCTTTTTTAGGGCAGGGTGGGGCAATGGCTTTTGAAGATGCCTTTGTTCTTGGGAGACTACTTCTGAAAATACCAAGCTATAACAAGGTGCAAGAGAAATACAATGACCTTAGAAGAAAAAGAGTTAACTACATAAAAAGTTCTTCTGCGTTTCAAGGCTACGTAAATCATCTGACCAATCCTTTGTTAAAAAACGTCAGAGACTACTTACTAAAAAATACAAATATGGCTATGAGAAGAACCAAGAATATTTATAATTACGATATTTTAGAAAAACTGATATAAATCTAGCATGAGTAATTTGCCAAATACCAAAGCTTGTAATGTACAATTAGAAGATGAATGGCTAACCATTTCTTTTAATCAACCTGAAAAGCGAAATGCTCTCACAGAAGAACTGACTACAGACATAAAGAACGTTTTTGACGCCGTCAAAGACGATTTGAGTATTAGAGGCGTCACTCTTAGAGGTGAAGGGGGCATATTTTGTGCTGGAGGTGATTTAAAGATGTTTAAAACAGGTTTCCAGGGAGGTGAGCAAGGGTTGAAAGATGTGCATCATGCGAGTGAAATGACAGGATTATTTTTTGATATGATCAATTCGTATCCAAAGCCAGTAATAATGCTAGCTGAAGGAGCTGCTATGGCTGGGGGGCTTGGTATGTTATGTGCAGGTGATATTGTTGTTGTGACGGAAGATTGTAAATTTGCTTTGACTGAAACAACACTTGGTATTCCTCCCGCGCAAATTGCACCATTTGTGTCGCAAAGAATTGGCCTTGCAAAAGCCAGAAGAATTATGCTGACGGCAGCAAGGTTCACTGGAAAAGAAGCACATGAAATGGGTTTAGCTGATTTTATAGCAAAAGATGCTGATGATTTAAAAATTATAGAGTCTGATATAAAGAAAGGTGTTCTTAAATGTGCACCTGGAGCAAACGCAGTAACAAAAGAAATTGTTTTAGCTACGCGACACTTAACACGAAAAGAAATGATAGAATTTGCAGCAAAGGGATTTGCTGAGAGAATGTTGAGTGATGAAGGAAAAGAAGGAATATCGTCATTTATTGAAAAAAGAAAGCCAAATTGGTCAAAATGACTGATACTAGAATATCTTTACAACAAGCTTATGATTTCTGCGAAGAAAGTAATGCAGTATACGATTTATTGTCAAATCTATCAGACAATGATTTTAATGAGAAAACTCAATTTAAAGGATGGACGATTAACAATGTAATCGGTCACCTTCATGTATGGAATCATGCTGCAGATTTGTCATTAAAAGATGGTGAGGAGTGGAAAAATTTTGCAAATGCAGCCCTTGAAATGTTAGGCAAAGGATCAACCATGAACCAGTTTGAAGAAACTATTACTCAAGGTAAGCAAGGAAAAGAATTACTGGATATATGGAAAAATTATTACGAAGATATGACAACAAGGTTTGCTGTTGCAGATCCAAAAAAAAGAGTTAAATGGATGGGGCCTGATATGAGTGCACGTTCCTCAATAAGCGCAAGACACATGGAAACATGGGCACATGCGCAAGAACTTTATGATTCACTTGGTGTTGATCGTATTAATGAAGATAGAATTAAGAATATCGTTATTATCGGAAACAATACGTTTAAGTGGTGCTACACAGTTCATCAAAAGCCATTGCCAAAACATACTCCATATTTAAAGCTGACTTCGCCGTCTGGAAAGATCTGGGAATTCAATGATCCAGCAAATGAAAATATTATAGAAGGATTAGCTGAAGAATTTTGTCAAGTAGTAACACAAGTACGAAATATAAAAGATGTTAATTTGAAACTAGTGGGTGATGTTTCAAATGAATGGATGTCAATCGCCCAGTGTTTTGCAGGAGGAGCTGAAAAACCACCTGAACCAGGAACTAGAAGAAAAGTAGTTCGATAAATTTAAAAAGGTGCCGATGAGGCTAGAGGGGTATAAGTTTTAGCATCTGCTTTCAACCAGGCTTCAAAATCTTTCTTTGCTTTATCTGTAAGAGTGAGCGATTTAACTCGCATATCTCTCACTAAAGGCGCCTTAGAGATAAAACCCTCTTGAATACCATTTTCAATAATTGATTGAATTGAAGATTTTGATCCTACTTTAGAGGGTATTGACTTACAAATGTCTTGAAAGGACGTAACATACTCATCTTTAAATGTTGCAAGCGCAATGATGAGCATTACGTTCCAATGCAGTGGCGTTCTGAAAATAAAATTAGTCAACGGAACCGTTAGTTCATACTCATAAAACTTTAGAGATCTTTCGATTGACGCAACAATCCTGTCTTTATCGATAGTCATTTGCACAGAATTACTAGTGTATCTTGGTAGTAAAAAAATAGTTAAAATTGGTACTAATATTTAAGCAATTTTTACTTTTGATAGTCGATCGTTGATAATATTTTCAGCATCTGAGATAATCCTATCCACAAGTTCTTTGCATGTTGGAATATCGTGTATCAATCCAGCAACCATTCCACAGCTCCAAGCGCCTGCTTCCATCGTACCTTCTTGCATAATCTTAGGATATACTCCAGCCACTTCCCCAAATATGTCTTGAATCTGAAGGTTATCGCCTTGTTCTTTTTCTTTATTTAAGATGCGAGTAACAGCATCATTTTTAAGCACTCTCTCAGTATTTTTAAGAGGTCTCATAATCAGTTCTGTATCAAGTTCGCTCGCATTCACAAGTGCATCTTTAACATTTTGATGAACCGGAGCTTCTTTTGTTGCAATAAATCGTGTTCCCATGTTTATGCCTTCAGCACCCATTGCAAGTGCGGCAACTAATTGCTGTCCGTTACCCATGCCACCTGAAGCTACAAAAGGAATAGTTAATTCTTCATAAGCTCTAGGCAACAGTATCATATTAGGAATATCATCCTCACCTGGATGACCGCCACATTCGAAACCATCAACACTTGCTGCATCGCAACCAATTTTTTCAGCTTTTAATGAATGTCTTACGGAAGTACATTTATGAATTACTTTTATGCCAGCATCTTTTAAAAGGGGCATAAATTTTTCTGGACTTCTTCCAGCTGTTTCTACAATTTTAACTCCACCTTTAACAATGGATTCAATGTATCCAGGATAATCAGGATTTGCAAACCCAGGTAAGAACGTTAAGTTCACACCAAAAGGTTTGTCAGTCATATCATGACATCTTGCTATTTCATTTGCTAGAGCTTTTGGGGATTCTTGTGTTAAGCCAGTGATAATACCAAGTGCACCTGCATTAGAAACTGCAGCTGCCATTTCAGCAAAACCAACGTAGTGCATTCCACCTTGTATAATTGGATGTTCAATTCCAAACATTTCTGTAATTTTCGTTTTAATCATGATGTTCCTATAGTTAGAGTATTGTAAATTTATAAAATTATGAGAGTAATGTTATAATACTTTGAAAAAATAAATAGGAGTAAATTATGGTTAATTATATTAAATGGGGCAGTACTTGCTTTATACTTGTAGGAATTTTACTAACAAATCTTAACATTTACCCATTAAATATATTTATTCACGGAACAGGAGCCATTGGTTGGACCGCTGTCGGATATATGACGGCGGACAGAGCTATATTAACCAATTTTGGGCTTCAAATACCGTTGTTTATAGTTGGAAATATATACCTTTTGACCTAATTTAACTTGATGAGTAAAGCAGAAGTTATCAATATATTTGGGGATAAAATAGAAGCCTGTTGTCATGATCCAGTGACTGGATATTTTCGCGATGGTTTTTGCAACACCGATGAACACGACTTTGGAAGTCATGTAGTCTGCGCTGAAATCACAGAGGATTTTCTTACTTTCAGTAAAGCAATGGGAAATGATTTATCTACGCCAAGACCTGAATTTAATTTTCCTGGTTTAAAAGAAGGTGATCGATGGTGCTTATGTGCCCTCAGATGGAAAGAGGCTTACGATGCTGGAGTAGCACCTCGTGTATATTTAGAGAGTTGTCATTTAAATGCGCTATCTTATGTGACAAAAGATCAACTTGAAGAATTTGCAGTCAATAAAATCAATTAATAATTATGAGAATATTAATAACCATT
>CACHLP010000003.1 GCA_902580665.1 uncultured Pelagibacteraceae bacterium
GGCTTTATCACAAATTAAATAAATAGATTTATCACTGAGCTGTAAATATAGGAGAAGAATCTAGAAAATATATTGCTTCTATTTACATCGTTTACAGACACTACATCAAAATATTCAGGATTTTCATTTGGAATATCAACTTTTACTTTTCCAATAATATCTCCTGAGGTTATTGGAAATTTGATTTCTTCAAATAATTCAATTTCATAGTGTAATTCTTTCTCTTTTGTTCTTGGAACTGTCAGAACTATATCGTTAACTGCACCAATCAAAGAGCTGCTTTCATTAGAGCCAGGAATATTTATGCTTGCAAATTTTGTGAAATCTTCAAAAAGTCTAATATTCTCGAACTCTCTAAACGACCATGTTATAAGTCTTGATGAACCCTGAGTTCTTTTTTGCTTACTGCTAAATCCGTTTGTTACAGATATTACGCGTCTATCACCATCAATTGCAGATGCTGCAAGTCCATAACCCGAAACAGATAAGTGCCCTGTTTTTAATCCATCAACACCCATATTTTTGTACAAAAGAGGATTCCTATTTTTTTGCTTAATATTTGACCATTCAAATTCAGTTTCAGCAAACATATGGTAATATTCAGGGTAATTATTAATTAAATATTGAGATAAAATTGCGAGGTCATACGCAGTCGAAAAATTATTTTTGTCATGCATACCTGTAGAATTGGTAAAATTTGTATTAGTCATCCCAATATCTATAGCCTTTTCAGTCATCATTTTAGCAAAAGATTCTTCTGTTCCAGCAATATTTTCTGCTACAACTATGCATGCGTCATTACCAGACTGAACTATTATACCGCGCAATAGATCTTCTACTCTTATGTTTTTATCCACTTCAACAAACATTGATGAGCCTTCTCTTTCTTTCCATGCTTTTTCGGATACTAAAAAAGTGTCATCAAGTGATAATGTACCGTTAGACAATTTTTCAAAAACTATTAATGTTGTCATAATTTTTGTCATTGATGCTGGATAGGTTTTTTTGTCTTTATCTTTTTCAAATAATACTTTTCCAGTAGTTGCATCAATGACTACTGCAGTTTCAGCATCAGTATCTATGTAAGAAGCAAATGCTAATACTGAAGTTAGTAAGAAAATTGATAAGACTACTAAAATGAATCTATGCATAGAATATTATTATATTAAATATATTGATAAATCTTCATATTTTTTAAATGTGTCATCATTAAGATCTATTAACAATGACTCTACATCGCTATAGGGTCCAATTAACACCTTGTATTCCATATTACCTGACAAGTTTTGGCTTTCAAAAATCCTAACATCATAGTTTGATAGATCTCTTTTGATTTTTTGAGCACTTTCTTTGAATGCAAAGCTTGCTATATTAATGAAAATCTTATTATACAAATTTATATCTTTAATATTTGTATTATTAGCAGGCAATTTATTTGTATCTTTTTCAATAATAACAACACTTGACACTGGTGCTTCCACAACTTTTTTTTCTTCATCGTAAGTGTGTGCCTCAGAAAGAACAAAACTTTCATTTGAATCTATAAGAGATATTTTTACTAATTCACCATTTTGATTCATGCCTAGTTTTTTAAATACAGCTTCAGATAAATTGATAACTTTAATTGAAGAAAATGCTTCTCGATGATTTACTCTTACCAATGCAGATTTGCCATTATTGAGGTTCGTAACTTCAATAATTGATGGTAATGGTAATGATCTGTGTGCTCCTGATAATGTATCATTATGGTAATATTCACCATTTTTAGTTTTACTGCCATTTTTTAAATTTGTTTCCAATTGCGCTAAGCCAATTTCCTCAAATTTTTTATAATCATAAGGATAAAACCATTTACCATTAATCTGATATGGCTCTTCTATTAATTTCTCAATTATTTTAATATTACTTCTATTACTACTGTCTTCAATTACGAGCGGTACAACATTCGCTATAGTGCAATTAGTAAGAATAAAAAAAATTACTAGTAAAAATATTCTCATTAATAATATTCAATCATATCGGACAATATACCAACTGATAATCCGAAGAATAGAGATCTGTTCCATTTCATAATGACTTTAAAATTTTCGTAAACCAAAAACTTTCGACCTTCATGATCCTCTGGATAAACTAAGTATGCCTGAATATCTCTAAGTGGTAACTTTTCCCCGTTTTTTTTCAATATACCTAAAGCAGTCCATTCACTTAGAGATTTTGATATATTAATTTCTTTAGCAGACGTTGTAATAAAATCATCTGGAATGGATTTTGTGGTCATTACCTCTCTGCCCCATGTTAAATCATCATTCCAGCCAGATTCACTTAAATAATTTGACGATGAAGCAAATACATCTGGCAAGGTAGTCCAGATATCTTTTTTACCATCTTTATCAAAATCTGTTGCGTAATTTAAAAAGCTAGATGGCATGAATTGATTTTGTCCCATGGCTCCTGCCCATGAACCCATCATTTCATCGCCAGTAATATGACCTTGGTCAATGATCTTTAATGCATTTATCAGTTCATCTGTAAAAAACTCTCTTCTTCTAAGATCGTGTGATAACGTCGATAAAGAACGTATTACATTAAATGAGCCTGTATAAGTGCCAAAACTTGTTTCTATACCCCACAAAGCTAATATAAAGCGAGGTTGCACACCATACTCACTATATATTCTCAACAGTAAATCCTTATGCTCACTGTACAACTTTTTGCCTTTAAGCATTCTACTTTTCGGCGTCGTATTATTTAGATATTCGTCTAGTGTAAGTGTAAATTCTGGTTGAGATCTATCGAGCTCTAAGACTCGTTCATTGATTGCAATATCTCCTAATGATAAATCAACTGTTTCTTGCGATATCCCCTTTTTAGTGGCAATATTTTTAATGTTTTCAAGCCATTCAACAAAGCTATAATCTTCATCTGCTTGCAAAGAAGACAGATTAATTATAGTAAATATTATTAAAATTGACGGTATTTTAAATTTTGAACTCATATTCACCTATTAATAGCATAATTTTATGAAAGATATAAAATCACTTGTAGATTTAATTGGTAATACGCCAATAGTTCAAGCTAAAAATATAGATGCAGGTAAATGTAATCTCTTCTTAAAGATGGAAAATATGAATCCTGGCTCATCTATAAAAGACCGCGTTGCGCTCCAAATAATAAACGATGCTGAAAAGAACGGAGATTTGGTAAAAGGATCAACTGTTGTTGAGGCAACAGCTGGGAATACAGGCCTTGGATTAGCACTCATAGCTCTATTAAAAGGTTATAAAGCGAAAGTTATAATATTAGATAAAATGAATCAAAATAAGATTTTTCATTTAAAATCACTTGGTGCTGAAGTAATGCTTGCAAAAAGTGATGTAGGTCCAGATAGTCCTGAACATTATGTAAATATGGCTAAAAGAGTTGCTGCTGAAACTAACAACTCATTTATGGCCAATCAGTTTACTAACAGATCAAATCCTCTAGCCCATGAATTGACCACCGCACCAGAAATATATAACCAAATGGATGGAGATGTCGATGCAATTGTCTGTGGCGTTGGCACTGGCGGGACAATTTCCGGTATTGGTAAATTTTTTGAGAAGAATAACCCAAAAACTGAAATGGTACTTGCCGATCCTGAGGGCTCAATTGTAAAAGATGCTGTTGAAAAAAAACCTTTAAAAGACGCCGATTACAAGTGGTTGGTTGAAGGTATTGGAGAGGATTTTCTTCCCGATACACTAGATCTAAAATACATAAAAAAAGCTTATTCAGTGAGCAATGAAGAAGCTTTTCAAACAATTCGCACACTTGCATTAAAAGAAGGTATATTAGGTGGGTCATCTAGCGGAACTCTCATTTGTGCCGCATTAAAGTATTGTCATGAACAAAAAGAAAAGAAAAATGTTGTAACATTTGTTTGTGATAATGGTGAAAAATATTTAAATACGGCGTATAATAGTGAATGGCTAAAAGAAAAAAATCTGATTTAAGAAAAATCAATCAGTTCGATACATTGTCTGTGCATGCGGGAATTAAAAGTGATCCGCTTACAGGTGCTGTAATGACTCCTATTTATGCTACATCAACATTTGCACAAGATACACCGGGGAAAGATAAGGGATATGAATATTCAAGATCTCAAAATCCAACACGTGAAGTTTTAGAGGCTTCATTAGCTGAATTAGAAAATGGATATAAAGCTTTTGCTTTTGCGTCAGGGGTTGCCGCTCAAACAGCGGTGATTGATCTTTTGAAGCCTGGGGATCATGTTATTGCATTTGATGATTTATATGGTGGAACATTCCGACTGTTTAATGAAATTAAAGCTAAATCATCACACATAGAATTCACTTTTGTTGATCTAAATACAAACTTTAGCAAACATATCAAAAAAAATACAAAGATGATTTGGGTAGAAACACCTACAAACCCACTTTTAAAAATTGCCGATTTAAAGCGTATTGCACGCATAGCAAAGAAACATAAGCTAATAACTGTTTGCGATAATACTTTCGCAACACCAATCAATCAAAGACCATTAGATTTCGGTATTGATATAATAAATCATTCAACTACTAAGTATATAAATGGACACTCTGATGTTATTGGTGGTTCACTTGTCATAGGTAAAAATAAAACATTAGAAAAGAAACTTGCATTGATACAAAACTCTACAGGAGCAGTACCAAGCCCGTTTGATTGTTTTTTAATTCTAAGAGGAATTAAGACTCTTTCGCTTAGAATAAAAAAACATAATGAAAATGGAATTAAAGTTGCAAGGTTTTTAAAAGGCCATAAAAAACTCTCAGATGTTACCTACCCTGGCTTAACAAATCATAAGCAAAGCGATATAGCCAAAAAACAAATGAATGGTTTTGGTGGAATGATTACGTTTATTCATAAAGGTACAATGTCAGATATCTCAAAGTTCATGAAGAAACTTAAGATATTCACTATTGCAGAAAGCCTAGGCGGAGTTGAGTCACTTATAGAATCTCCTGCATTAATGACACATGCCTATTTAGAAGATAAGTCATACAATCAAGTGCCCAAAAAACTAGTTAGGCTTTCTGTTGGAATAGAAGATTCAGAAGATTTAATTAATGATCTAATGCAAGCTTTAAAATAATTAAAGTGTACTCAAAACAGCATTTACAATTGAAGACTGTCGTGAATTTGCAGTATCGGACCTGCTAGTTATGACAACAGGAGATATACCTCCTGTAACAAACCCCCCTGCCGTACAGTTCATAAAATTAACCATAATCTTTACTAATGAATTGCCTGTTTCAACATTTGGAACGACAATTACATTTGCATTACCAGCAACACTATTATTAATTCCTTTAATTTTAGCCGCGTTAGATGATATTGCGTTATCAAATGCAAATGGGCCATGAATATCTGTAGTTGGATGCTCTATTCTAGACCAATCAACTAGATCTTTTGCGTCAACTGAACTCTGCATTTGTGATAAAACTTCTTCAGTTGCAGATAGAATAGCTATTTTTGGAACGAAATTTGGAAGTTTTGAAGTAAATTCAATAACGTTATTTATAATATGTTTTTTCGTTTCTACATTAGGATTTATATTCAATGCGCCATCTGTGATAATTAAAGGAGTTCTGACGTCATCTGGAAAAGTCATAAACCATATATGACTCAGTCGCCTTCCTTTCACTAGGAGTTTATATTCTGATCTAATATACTCTGACATCAAAACATCTGTATGCAAATGACCCTTAACGATTAAATAAGGATCTTCTATGCGATCACTAGCTAATCTGCATGCGATCTTTGAAGACTCTTCTTCAGTAGAAGAATTAATAATTTCAGGCTGCAAATGCCAGTTTAAATCATCCAATAATGCGGCAATAATGTCTTTGTTTCCTATTAGGAGGGGTTCTATGATACCCATCTCAAATGACTCTTTAATTGGTTCGAGCGAAACTTTGTTAATAGGATTTACAATTAATGAGTCTTTTTTTATATTTTTATCAATAAAATCAATGTTTTGTATCATTTTTTTAAAGTATATTTTTAAATTAAAGCAACACTTTAAAATAAGTGTCTTAAGTACTGATATTATTTCATATTTTTAAAATAATTTAATAAATAAGCTCCAATTATTATTATTAATAAGATTGCAGAAAATGAATAAAAAATCATTGATAGATCTTGGAATAATGAAACAAAAAAACTAATCATGATATCTAAAATATCAAAGTTAATGCCCAGTAAAGTAAATAAAAGAAAGAAACAGTAACCAGGCCGCCTATTATCCAGTCTAACATATTACTATACTTAACACATAAAGGCTTATATTTATACATTTATGCAAAAAGACTATGATTTAATCATATATGGCGCCACAGGATTTACTGGCCGTTTGGTGGTGGAGTATTTGGACAATAATTATTCTGAAATCAAATGGGCAATCGCTGGCAGGAATGAAGAAAAATTAAATAAAATATCAAGCAACACTGCCTATAAACCTAAATATTTCATTGCTGATAGTGAAGATATTGCCGGTTTAAATAAGATTGCTGCTCAAACAAATGTCATAGCTTCTTTGGCAGGTCCTTTCAATCGATACAGTGATAAATTGGTAGGATGTTGTGTGAACAATAATACCCATTATGTAGATATTACTGGTGAAAATATATGGGTTAGAGATTTAATAGATAAACATCATGAAGAAGCAGAAAAAAAAGGGATTAAGATCATTCCTTCATGTGGCTATGATTCAATTCCATCAGATATGGGATGTTTTTATTTACAAAGATCTCTTGGTGAAAACTTATTGTCTGTTGATGGTTATCATCGTGGAGGCGGTGGTGTAAGCGGTGGAACAATTGAAAGTGCTTTTACAATGAAAAATTATAAAACAAAATACTCAATCGGACACCCTTTCCTATTAAATAGCAAAGATTTTATAGAAAAACAAAATAAAGAAGCTAGTAAAGACACATTTAAAATAAAGTACATTGACAGCATTAAATCATGGTCTGCACCTTTTGTTATGTCTATTGCTAACACAAGAGTTGTCAGAAGGAGTGTAGAATTACATGAGCTTAATCAGTCAGGTTATGGATCGGACTTTGCTTATAAAGAGTTTATGAATGTTAAAAAATATTCTTCTGCCCTAATGGTATCAATTGGATTAGCAATATTAGGATTAATGATTGTAAGTCCAATAAGTTCTTTGTTTAGAAAATTATTTACAAAGCCAGGAAATGGACCTGATAAAAAAACGCGTGATAACGGATGGTTTGAAAGTATATTTATTGGCAAAAACACTAATAATGAATTTTATAAGTTGAGAATTTATGGCGATGGAGACCCAGGGTATAAAACTACAGCTAAATTCATATGTGAGTCTGCATTATGCTTAGTTAAATCTGATGGGTATTTAGAAAATACAAACAAAGGAGGGGTCTTAACTACTGCAACTGGACTTGGAGAGCATCTCATAAGAAGACTTAAAAACGCAGATATACTCTTTGAGGGACCAGAAAAGATTGCAAAAACATACACTTAATTTGCAACCCAAAATGGGTGCTCAGGATCGTACAAAAGTATAATTATAGTGCATAACAATTAGTTATATTTTATGATTTTACAGAAAATAAACTCTGGAGTTTTTAACAATATGGTTCAAGATGAAACCGGTACCTTTGTTATGAATAAAAATCAACCTTCTCATGTAAGCAGTGAAATTGACAATGACACTGTAAAGAAAATCAGAGAGCTGTCTAAATTAAGAAAAAGTATTGAACTTGATTTAAAAGCAATCGCAACAAAGACAAAAATCTCAACAAACCAATTAAAAAATATAGAATCATTCAAGTTTGAAAAATTACCTCCCAACCCGATGAGAACATCATTTATTGATCAATATTGTTCAGTAATTGAAAAAGCAAATAAAATTAATTCTATTTAAGGATAATTTCTTTTCAAAAGCTTATTATATAAATAAGCGAATAAAACTAACATCAACGCACCAACAGCTACTGGAAACAAAACAAAAGATATTCCTTGTCCCGTTAAAATAACAATAATCGGATTAGCGCCTGCAGGCGGATGTATAGTATTTGTAATAGTCATTATAAAGATTGCTAATCCTACGGCTAATCCCAGTGCTAGAAAATGATCGCCAATTATATATAAAACAATAACACCAGATAAAGCGGATAAAGTATGTCCAAGTAAGATATTGCTTGGTTTAGCTAATGGACTATCATGCACAGCCATCACCAAAACCATTGAAGCACCGAATGGCGGAATCAGCCAAATTGTTCCCTCAAATGAATTTTCTAGATAAGCTAAAAAACTTATGAAAATTGATGCTCCAAGCGCACTCAATAATGCATTGATTATTTTGTTATTATTCATTAATGATAACTATGATGATTAAGCTCTACATTACAACATTTATATATTTTATTATTATTGATTTAATAGGTATCAGTTTATTTGTTAGAAAAGTTTATGAAAAAAACTTGCCGAAAGATGTAAAATTAGATTTTAACCTACCAGTTGCATTGATTTTTTATTTTATTTTTGTATTTGGTTTAGTTTATTTTGTCATAGCTCCAAATAAAGATAATGGCGTTTCATCAATTATAATACCTTCTGTTATTTATGGCCTTGTTACTTACGCTACTTATGCGCTAACTGTAAAAGCTGTATTTAATACACTTAATACACAAATAATTGTGTTTGATATCATATGGGGAATGTTATTGTGCCTATCGATATCAGTCCTCACTATTTATACTGTTTCTAAATTTGAGTTTCTGAATTAAAGATTGTCATATATTTTAATTCTAATAAATTAAAAATTCGTGGAGAGGTGGCTGAGTGGTCGAAAGCATCAGTCTTGAAAACTGACGAGGGAGCAATTCCTCCGTGGGTTCGAATCCCACCCTCTCCGCCATAAACTTCAAATGAATTTGATTTAGTAATAATTATTTATCGCTGGTCAGTCTGATAATTGGGGCTCTGCCAAGTTTGTAACTCTATGCGAGTTAGAGGTTTAGAGCCTAATATTTCGTCACTAATTTTTTCAGCGATCATTATTGTAGGCGCGTTTGTATTGCCATTTGGAGCAAAAGGCATGATAGAGGCGTCAACAACTCGTAGACTATTGATGCCGTGAACTTTACCTGAATTATCTACTACTGCATATTTGTCTGTTTTTAAACCCATACGTGCTGTGCAAGCTAAATGCCATTGACTAGTCGTGTGCAAGTTTAGTTTGGCATCGAGGTCAGCATCTGACTTACAATTATCACCAGGAAAAATCTCTTCACCTTTTAAGTCAGAAAATGACGGTTGATCTAATAATTCGCGAACTAAATGAATTCCTTTACGCATTAATTCCCTATCACGTTTATCTTTTAGATAATTAACTAGAATACGAGGTGGATCAGCAGGGTTATTTGAGCGCAATTCAATCTTGCCGCGACTATGCGTACGCATTAAACCGACGTGTACCTGAAACGCATGTTCCTTTAAGGGTTGCCATGAATTATTTTCCATCGCAATTGGTGAAATACATAATTGCAGGTCTGGATATTCAACTCCTGGTCCAGACCTAATACATGCAACTGAGTCAAAATGATTAGATGCACACATACCTTCTTTTGTTAAAAGCCATTGAATGCCAGCACCTATGCTATTTAGTCTTTTTGTCTTTGGCCATAATGTTACCGGCTTTAAACATTTATATTTTATCATAAAATCAGGATGATCCTGAAGGTTTTGTCCAACGCCAGGCATGTCAGCTTTAAGATTAATACCCATTGATTTCAGATGATCCTTTGGACCAATTCCTGAAAGCATTAATATATGCGGAGATCCAACCGCACCGGCACAAAGGATGACTTCTTTATTTGATTTCACATTAAATATTTTATTCTTATTATCTTTAAAACAAACTCCTGTTGCCTTGTTATTTTCAAGAATTAATTTGCACACAAGTGCTTTTGTAATAATGGTTAAATTTTTTCTATCACGCACTGGGTCAAGATATCCTCGTGTTGTACTCCATCTTTCTCCTTTAAATACAGTCCGATCAAAAATGCCAAAACCTTCCTGGCAATATCCACTAATGTCATCTGTTTCTTTGTATCCTGCTTCTTTTCCTGCATTAATAAAGGCAATGGAAAGTGGATCTTTGGGTATGCTTCTATGCACTCTTAAGGGTCCAGAATCGCCTCTAAAATCATCTCCACCGCCACTATACGACTCCATTTTTTTAAAATAAGGCAAAACATCAGCGTAACCCCAGCCGTCACAACCCATTTGTCTCCAGCCTTCATAGTCCAATGAATTTCCCCGAATAAATACCATGCCATTTATTGATGAAGATCCACCAAGAGTTTTGCCACGATCATGTTGCAGCTGTCTCCCTGCAAGTTCAGGTTCTGGTTCGCCTTTAAATGCCCAATTATGCTTTGTACTTTTAAGGTTTAATAAGACGGCACCGGGCATTTTCAACGTTATGGATTTATCTTCCCTGCCAGCCTCAAGAAGAAGAACACGGTTTTGTGGATTTTTTGATAATCTGTTTGCTAATACACACCCAGCTGAGCCAGCGCCAACTATGATATAATCATATTCAGTGTCTATATTTTTCATTGTAAATTGGTTTTTTTAGTGTTCATCAATGCTTTTTAACTAGTGCATAGTAAGCTATTATTCAAATAAAAATCTACTAAATGAAAGAAAATAATTTTCTTGCAATAACCTATATCATGCTTGGCATGACAGCATTCGCATTGCAGGATACCGTCATAAGATTGCTTGCTGTTGATATTTCAATTCTACAGGTAATGTTTGCTCGTAGTGTTGTTGCGTTAATTCTCTTAGCTCTCTTTTTAAAAATTACTAAAAAAGACATTATTTTAAAAACCGAGTTTCCTAAATTATCAATCTTTAGAACAGTAATGTTTATTTTAGCTTTTGTTTTCTATTATATAGGTCTTCATTATTTAACTTTTGCTGAAGCTACGGCACTATTTTTTACAGCGCCATTTTTCATTACGATATTTTCAGGAATATTTTTGAAAGAAAAGATAGGGTTAATAAGGTGGGCAATCATTGTTTATGGTTTTATTGGTGTATTGTTCATTGTCTCACCCGACATTAACTCATTCAATATATATATGATCTACCCTATTCTTTGCGCTGCTGGTTATTCTGCAAATATGATAATTATCAAATACACATCTGAAAAAGATAATGTTTATACTCAAACATTACATGTTTATATCGCTACGATAATTATTTGTCCTATAATTACATTTTCAGGAATATTTTTAGACTTTGGTAATTCGAATAGTGAAGTTTTAAATTTTCTTTTTAGAGATTGGTTTTTTAATGATCCGAAGTCCTTATTCATGATATTTGTCGTGGGAGTGTCTGTAATATTTGGATTTATTTTTCTCTTTAATGCATATAGACATGGAAGGCCTTACATTATAGCTCCGTTTGAATATATATTTTTGATATGGGCTGTTATATTGGGTTGGTTTATATGGAGTGAAACAGTAGACCTTAAAACTTGGGCTGGTATTGCAATAATTGTTTCTGCCGGAATATTTATTTTATATAGAGAAAAAGTAAAAGATCAAAATATTACTACTGATCAACCAATCAGATAATTAGTCTCTAAAATTTACAAATTGTAAAGGTAGCTCTAGTTTCAATTCTTTAATCTTAGACATCACATCTTGTAAATTATCTTTTTTAGCACCGCTAATTCTCAACTCATTGCCTTGAATTTTTGCTTGGACCTTTAATTTTGTATCTTTAATCATTTTGGTAATCTTCTTTCCCATTTCTTGATCAATTCCTTCCAGTAAATCGTACTTCTGTCTAATGGTATTACCAGACGCGTTTTCCGAAGATTTAAATTTTACTGCTTTTGGGTCAATTTTTCTTTTTATTAAGTGCGATGTAAGTATTTCTATTACTTGTTTTGCCTTCATATCATCTTCTGTTAAGAGAGTTACGACATTGTCTGAACGCTCTAATTTTGATATGGATCCTTTAAAATCATATCTTTGAGTTATTTCTTTCATTGCATTAGATACTGCATTGTCAATTTCTTGCATTTCTAAGCGACTAACAATATCAAAACTTGGCATAGCTAAATAACCTCATTTTCATAAAACTTTTTAATTTCTTCGTCACTGTAACCAATTTCCTTCATAATATCATTATTATCTTGCCCAATTTCAGGTGCTTTTTTAATTTCAGCTTTATCATCAGAACTAAATCTAGGCGCAGGCGCTGGTTGAATAACTCCATCTACTTCAATAAAATTATTTCTGTCTATCATATGCGGATGATCTTTAGCATCATTTATCGATAATACAGGTGAATAACACACATCAGTGCCTTCAAATAATTTATTCCATTCACTTATATTTTTAGATTTAAATATAGATTCTAATTTATCTTTTAATTTTGGCCATTCGTTCATGTCTAATTGGTTACTAAATTCATTCTGAAGATCTAGTTTTTCAATTAATAATTGATAAAACTGTGGCTCAAGTGAACCTAGAGATATAAATTTATGATCTTTTGTTTCATAGACTTGATAAAATGGGGCACCCCCATCAAGTAAATTCATTCCCCTCTTGTTAACATCCCATAGTCCTGATTGTGATAAGCTGTAAAAAATTGACGTGAGAGTTGAAACGCCATCTATCATAGCTGCGTCAACTACCTGACCTTTACCTGTTTTTGAAGTTGACAATAAAGCAGCACAAACACCAAATGCTAGAAACATTGTACCTCCACCATAATCACCAATAAGATTTAATGGCACTGTTGGTTTTTCAATAACTCCTATTGAATGCAACGCGCCAGCTAGTGCTATGTAATTTATGTCGTGTCCAGCAACTTTTGATAAGGGTCCTGTTTGTCCCCAGCCAGTTATTCTGCCATAAACCAATTTAGGATTTATTTTCATACAATCATCGGGGCCAACTCCCAGCTTTTCTGTAACTCCAGGTCTGAAGCCTTCTATTAAGGCATCTGCATTTTTTATGAGTTTATTAAATACATTAAGGGATTCTGCATTTTTAAGATTAAGACTTAAAGATTTCTTATTTCTTCCTGTGATATCATACTTTGGTTTTGAATTAGGTAATGTTGTTTTTTTTCGATCTATTCTGATCACTTCTGCGCCAAGGTCCGCAAATAACATGCCGCATAAGGGTCCAGGTCCTATTCCTGATAATTCGATTATTCTATACCCACTAAGTACACCCATACCATTAATTATAGCGAGGCCAATTCTTTTGCAAAGCTAAAAGCTTTGTAAATTCTCTGTTTATCGTTGATTTTACTAAAGTTATAAACGAGTGTTTGGTCAGTTCTTAATTTTATATCAAATTTATTAAGATTTATAAAATCAATTAATTTATCAGTTTTATCAAACTTATTATTTCTAAATTTAATTGTGAGACCTCTTTTCCCAAGATCAAATTTCTCTACACTTAATTGTTTACAGAGAATTCTCAATTCAGTTATTTTAAATAAGTGATTAACTTCGTTTGGCATTAAACCAAATCTTTCTTCCATTTCTTTTTTTACTTCAATCAATTCACTATTGGAATTTAAATATGCTAATTTCCTGTAAAAGAATAATCGTGTATTTAAGTTAGGTATATATTTTTCAGGGATTAAAACACTTAAACCTAAATTAAGTTGTGGAGACCAATCGTTATCTATAGAATCACTATCATTCTTCAGTTCTATTATTTTATCTTTTAATAGACGATGATATAGCTCTAATCCGATTTCCTTTATATGACCTGATTGTGCATCACCAATTATATTGCCAGAGCCTCTCATATCAAGATCATGACTAGCTAAATTAAAGCTAGAACCCCTACTATTAAATTTTTTAAGCAAGGAAAGCCTTTTAAATGAATTTTCAGTAATGCCATTAATATCTTTAACGGTGTAATAACAAAAAGCCTCGATATTTGAGCGGCCTATCCTTCCCCTCAATTGATAAAGTTGCGATAACCCAAACTTATCGGCATTATGAATGATCATTGTATTCGTTTTTTGTAAATCTAAACCTGATTCAACAATGGTTGTGCATAACAATAATTGGAATTCATTATTGTAGAAATCAATCATAGTATTCTTAAGATTTTTAGGTGACATTTGCCCATGAGCTATTTTATATTTTAGTTCAGGCATTGCCTTTTTTAAAAAATCCTCTACTTCTTGCAATTCTTTGATGCGCGGACATACATAATAAATTTGACCATTTCTTTCTAATTCCTTTTCAATAGCATTTGTAAGGTCTTTTTCATTAAAATTTATGACTTCTGTCGCTATAGATTGCCTATTTAAGGGGGCGGTAGAAATAATAGATAAGTCTCTTAATCCCACCAAAGACATTTGAAGTGTTCGGGGAATTGGCGTCGCAGTAAGAGATAATACATGAATGTCTGACCGTAAGTTCTTTATTTTTTCTTTTTGGGAAACGCCAAAATGTTGCTCTTCATCTATAATGAGCATACCTAGATTTTTAAATTTTATTTTATTACCTAGTAGTGCATGTGTACCAACAACAATATCAAGTTCCCCATTATTTATTTTTTCTAGAATAGAACTCGTTTCTGAGGCTGAAACTAATCTTGATAATTGACCTATTTTGATTGGATAATTTTTAAATCTTTTTATAAAGTTTTCATAATGTTGCTGACATAAAAGTGTCGTAGGAACTATAATTGCAACTTGTGCTCCATTCAGTGCAACATTAAATGCGCCTCTCAAGGCAACCTCAGTTTTGCCAAAACCAACATCACCACAAATCAATCGGTCCATAGGCACACCGTGACTTAAGTCTGATAAAATATCTGATGTAGCGGTTACTTGATCCTCAGTGTCTTGAAACTCAAATTCATTAATGAAGTTAGAGTAGTAAGGTTCTTGAATTCTATATTTTTTCCCTTTTTTTAAGGATCTTTTTGCTGCAATGATAATTAATTCTTCAGCTATTTCTTTAATTTTATTTTTCGCACTAGCTTTTCTGAATTGCCAATGAGAATTACCTAATTTATCAACTTGCACATACTCATTGTTACCACCATACTTGCTCAGTAACTCTATATTTTCAACAGGAACATAAAGTTTATCATCATTAAAATAATTTAATTCAATACAATCATGACTATTTCCTAAGACTTCTAATTTCTTTAAGCCTCGAAATTTACCAATCCCATGATTAGCATGCACTATTAGATCATTTTCCTCAAAACTACTTAGGTCAGATAAAAAAGTATCTGCTTTTATTGATCTCTTTCCTTGATTAAATGCAAATTCATTGAATGGTCGAATGATTGCTCTATTAATTTGTTGAATGGTTTTTTGTGTTTTTAATTCAAATTCTTCAAATTTTTCTATTTTATCACCAAATAAATTTATTCTAATAGGTTTAGCAAATTCTGAAGGAAATATATCAATAACGTCACCCTTTACAGAAAACTCCCCTGGTTCACGTATTGAACTTACCCTAACATACCCATTCGATGATAAGTAATTAAGAGTGTATTCGTAATCAAATTCATTTTCAAAATTAATATTTAAGTTTGAAAGCGTTGAGGCTGTAACTAGTGCTTCTGATGGCATTACAATAAGGTGTAATCTTTAAGCAGTGTGAATACTCTATTGCTTAAAGAATCTGGAATTTCTTGTTTATTTAATGCGTATTGGTAAATATCGTTATCATCCATTTCAAGTATTGCTTCAAGCATCTTCAATTCATCTTCGTTAAATAAAGTTAGATACTTATTCGCAAATTTTCCCAAAATTAGATCCATTTCTTTAGACCCACGATGAGTTGACTTGTATAATAGTTTTTTTTGAAATGTTGATAAATCTTCCATATTTTTTAATTAATTTGATACATTAGATATATGAGGCCTAAAATCTTATACAAGCTTTTTTCAAATATAATATCACTTAAAGGTATTGGACCAAAAAATGCTAAGGTAATCGAACGGTTATGTGGCAAATATGTTATAGATCTCTTATTTCATAAGCCATCTACTTACATTGATAGAAGAAACAGTCCAAAAATAATTGATCTTGAAGAAGGTAAAATTGCAACAATCATAGTCACGATAGATAGTCATTCACCTTCTTTCAATAAAAGGATGCCCTATCGCATTAATTGCACGGACGACACTGGAGGTATTTCAATAGTATATTTTAACTTGCGAGGCCCCTATCTAAAAAAAATATTTCCGGTAGGAAGGCAGAAGGTAATTAGTGGTAAATTTGAGAAATTTAATGAAAATTTTCAAATTACGCATCCCCAACATGTAGTAGACTTAGAAAATCTAGATAGCGTAAAAAAAATAGAGTGTATTTATCCACTTACTGCTGGATTAACATCAAAAACTATTCAAAAATCTATAAATTCAGCATTAATTAATCTTGATCCTCTTCCAGAATGGATACCTGACGATAAAATTAAAACAAATAATTGGCCGAATTGGAATGAAGCAATTAAAAAAATACACAACCCTGTCAATACATCAGACTCGGTTAATTCTCTTTTCCTTGAAAGATTAGTTTTTGATGAACTATTAGCTCAGCAACTAACGATACGGCTTATAAAAAACAAAATAAGCCATACTCAGGGCATAGCTATAAGAAGAAATAATAAATTTATA
This sequence comes from uncultured Pelagibacteraceae bacterium, assembly GCA_902580665.1. Classification (GTDB taxonomy): domain Bacteria; phylum Pseudomonadota; class Alphaproteobacteria; order Pelagibacterales; family AG-422-B15; genus CACNXQ01. The sequence continues at coordinate 16,719 of CACHLP010000003.1, forward strand.
AAAAAATTGGAAGAAAATCTTGATTTCAGTCTCACCAGTGATCAATTGAAAACTATAGAAGAGATATCAAAGGATCAGTCAAAGCCAAACAAAATGCTTAGACTGTTACAGGGAGATGTTGGAAGCGGTAAAACAATTGTGGCTTTATTTGCTATGATGCAATGTTTAGAAAATAACAAAAGATCTATACTCATGGCGCCAACTGAGATACTTGCTGAGCAACATTTCAATACAATAATAAAGATCGTTAACTCAATGGATCTAACATGTTCATTGATAACATCTTCAACAAAAGATAACCATAATTTTGACGCAGATATTTTGATTGGTACTCATGCTCTATTTCAAGAGAAAGTATCTTTTGTTAATATTGGCTTAGTTGTGATTGATGAGCAGCACAAATTTGGTGTTCACCAAAGAATCTTACTTAATGAAAAAGCAGGAAACGAATGTGATGTATTGCTCATGACAGCAACTCCTATTCCAAGAACTTTAGAGCTTGCTGCTTATGGAGACACTGATATTTCTAAAATTATGGAAAAACCAAAAAATAGGAGAGAAATTAATACTAAATCAATAAATGTAAATAAAGTCGAAGATCTGAAGAACAGTCTTAATAAAATAATTAATAAAGGTGAAAAAATCTATTGGGTTTGCCCTTTAGTCGATGAATCTGAAAAACTTCAATTACAATCTGTGAATGAAAGACTAAGAGATCTCAGAAATTATTATAGCGATTATTCTGTCGAAATTGTGCACGGACAAATGCAACAAGAGGATAAGAATTCAGTTATGAAAAAATTTAAATCTGGAAAAGTTAATATATTAGTAGCTACTTCAGTAATAGAAGTCGGCATAGACGACCCTGATGCTACAGTGATTATAATTGAAAATGCAGAAAGATTTGGTCTTTCACAGCTTCATCAATTACGAGGGAGAGTCGGAAGAGGTGAAAAAACCTCAACCTGTATTTTATTGTTTAATGGTCCTCTTACTGAAAATGCTAAAAGAAGAATAAAAATTATGAAAGAAACCAACGATGGATTCAAAATTGCTGAGGAAGACCTGGATATTAGAGGTGCAGGAGAAATTCTTGGATCCAAGCAAAGCGGCGTGCCAAATTTTAAACTGTCAAACCTTGATAAACATAAACACCTATTAGAAGAAGCGAGGGAAACAGCAATCAAGACCATTAAGGATGATCCTGAATTAAAAACACCGCTTGGAAAAGCGCAAAGAGTGCTGCTTCATTTGTTTAGAAATGATGTCGCAATTGATTATCTTAAAACAGGGTAATTATTTTGTTGGAGGGATAACCATTCCTGCAGAAACAACTAATTTTATCGCATCCTCAACAGACATATCAAGTTCTACTGCGTCTTCCTTGGGTATAAAGAGTAAAAAACCTGATGTTGGATTTGGTGTTGTCGGAACGAATACGTTGACCATATCGATCTTTTTACGATCTTTGATTTCACCCTTAGTTTCACCAGTCATGAAGCCTATCGCATAGATGTCTTTCCTTGGATACTCAATTAAAACAACTTTTTGATAAGCTGCGTCTGCATTAGAAAATGTTTCAGTGATTTGTTTTATCGCTTTATAAACATTGCCTGCAAATGGTATTCTGGTAATAAGGTTATCAAAGTAACCAAGTATTGCTTTTCCGAATAAGGTTGAAAAAATCAATCCAATTAAAATAAAAGATAAAAAAGCGATAATTAGTTCTAATCCAGGTATTTCGTATCCAATTATTTCTGGAAGCAGCCCATTGGGATTAAACCTTTGCGGTACTAATCCAGCAATAAATTCAACTATAAATATAGTTATGTATATTGTAGCCCCGATTGGCGCTGAGATTAACAATCCAGTAAAGAAATACCTTTTTATAAAATTTACGAAGCTATTTCCTTTTTTCTTATCTAATTCTGACATAAACTTATTCTTGGAGTAATAGAATATCACAGTTTTTTAATTAGGGTAATTAATAATGGCTATATTTGCAGAGTATACGAATTATGACGGTGTTGGACTAAGTGAGTTAATAAAGAAAAAAGAGATTTCTCCAATCGACCCCTTAGACTCAGCAATTGACCTCATTGAAAGATTAAATCCAAAGCTCAATGCTGTTCACAGGTCTATGTATCACTATGCATTTGAGTCTATAAATAGGAATAGTGATCTCAAAGGACAATTTGCAGGTGTTCCAATGCTATTAAAAGATATGGACAGTTCACTTGCTAATTACAACATGATGCAAGGAAGCAAATACCTGAAAAATACCAAAATGAACTATGATAATGAATTAACCAGACAATTTCGAAACACTGGGGCATTAATATGCGGCAAATCAGCAACGCCAGAGTATGGATTAATGATCACTACAGAGCCACTTGAATTTGGACCAACAAGAAACCCTTGGAACCCAAATTTAACTACTGGAGGTTCCTCTGGTGGAGCGGCTGCAGGTGTAGCTGCTAGAATGGTTCCTTTTGCACACGCGAGTGACGGAGGAGGATCAATTAGAATTCCTGCAGCATCTTGTGGATTAATTGGATTAAAACCGAATAGAGCACGAACTTCATTTGGACCTTCACATGGCGACAAATGGGGAGGATTAACTCATTCAGGCATTGTATCAAGAACGGTACGTGATACTGCTCATATGTACGATGCAATTTTTGAAAACAGTGTGGGAGACCCCTACTCAGTTCATTATGAAAAGGGATCATTAATTAAATCTTTGGATGATAGGAAAAAATTAAAAATTGGATTCAATCTAAAAAGTCCAGTAGGCATAGATCCATCAAAAGATGCCGTAGAGGCCATAAAATATAATGCAAAACTTTGTGAAGATTTAGGACATGATGTTGAAGAAATGAATTTTTCTTATGATGGCCGTTTAGCTTCAAGGGCATTTACAGTAATTATAACATCTCATGTAAGTCAAATGTTCAATGAATTAAAAGATGTTGTGGGCAGAAAATATAGATCGCATGAAGTTGAAACAGCTACAAGATTATTTGATTATTTAGGTAAAAGTTTTAGAGCAAGTGATTATACTTGGGCCCGATATACGATGCAATCGATTGCTCGTTCAGTAATGCAAGCGACTGAAAAATACGATGTTGTTTTAACCCCTATTATTTCACAGCATCCACCTGAAATTGGAAAAATTAGACCTGACAAACAATCAAAAATAATTAGTGAAATTATAATGAAGTTAAAACTCGGTTTTGTGTTCAGAATTAAACCAATACGCGATGCTATTCTGAATGGTCTTGCGCCTCAAAGTCTTTGGTATGCACCGGATGCACTTCTTCAAAATATCACTGGTCAACCATCAATTTCTATTCCAACCTATTGGTCGAAAGATAATATTCCCTTAGGAGTTCAATTTGCTTCAAGATATGCTGATGAATATACCCTTATATCATTAGCAGCTCAACTTGAAGAAGCGTCGCCATGGATACAGAGAATACCAAATCTATAAATTTTTTCTTTTGATCTGATCATTAAAGCAAAATGTTAACGAAAAGATGCTAATAACATGTATGCTCGCAATAGCTTTTTGCATTAATACATTTTGAACCAAAAGCTCTTCATTAAGTCGTGGACTGCCAGCATTTAATTGATAAATCACGTATATTGCTGTAGAAATAAGAAAAATAATATTAACTATAGTATATTTATTATCTGCATCACTTAAGAAAAAGGCAATAACAAAGAAAGCTGATGCTGGGATGAGCCATCTAAATGCATTAATAGCAAAAAATGCGTGTGCTTCCCTGTATAGATCGTGTGGTGTAAGCGCTACGCCAGCGAAGAAAACCATTCCTATAAAAAATAGTACAGCCGCGATGTATGCACATACATATGACGTTTTATTTTCTCTAAACAAAGATGGAATAAAAAAACTTGATATACCTACCAACAAGAAGCAAAAAAGAGCTGTGTTAAAGAAAAAAGATGAAATGCTATTAATGTCTCCCGCAAATGTAATATACCCGCCTAATTCACTTAAAAAATTATGACTAAATGAGTACCCAACTTGATTAGGATTATGAATATTGCCACCAGGAAAAAAGAAAGAAGCAATTATTACTGATGTAACAAAAAAAATTGATACGAAGCGAATAACATAAACTGTCCAAAATTTTGTCATTTATTGACCGTCCTTAATGAGTTTGTTGAGTCCAAAAGTAAATATAATTATTGTTGTAATCATTAGAGTTATCATGACTTTCTGAAGTACTACATTAAATATTAAAAAATCCATGGTATAAACTTCAAGAAATCGAACGCGATCATTTAATGCATCTATAGGTTGAAAATCACCAAGATAATAAGAATAAATGCCTACTGCAACAAACAGTAAAATCCCACCTGATGCATAAAAATTAGACAGTGGGCTAAATATGAAAGCAAAAATATAAAAAAAGATTGCTACGGTATAAAGATTAAATGCTGCAGTCGTTGTGAATATATGTGCATCAAAATAAATATCTCCTGGAGTTAAGGCAACCCCAACAAAAAATATACATGCAGGGAACATAAATAATGTTCCTAAACAAGCAAAAATAAATGAAGCTTTATTGTCTCTAAATAGCTTTGGAATAAATAAAAATGCTACACCCTGAAGTAAAAGCATATACATAGCTGTATTCCAAAAAAAAGATGAAAAGAAATTAAGATCTCCAGACATTGTTTTATGAAAACCAAGTTCGCTTAAGAAGTTTTTATGAAGAGAATAGCCAACTTGATCAAGCTCTATATGATTTCCTCCAGGGTAGAGCAGCATTGCAATAACAACAGCTATTACATAATAAACGGAAGCAATCCGAAGAACATCTACACACCAGAATTTAGTCATTTATCAAACGTCTATATCCAAATGTAAAAATTAATATGCTTACCATTGATATTAGAGTGATAATTTTTTGCCAAACCACAGAAATGATAAAACGATTGTAATCAATAAAGTCACCAACATTTTCTAACTCAAATGGATTAAAATCTGGTGGAGGTTCACTTGTTTCAAAGATTGTGTACAGAGCGACATTTATAAAATAGATAAAAGCAACAATTGTATATTTATTGCTGATTTTGCTAAGTAAAAAAGCGATAGTCATGAATAGAACACCCATTGTTTGTGCATTAAATGCAAAAATAACAAACCAAACATGCTCTTCGAAGTAAATGTCAGCAGGTGTCAATCCTACACCAATAAAAGATAGTCCCGCTATAACAAATAATGCTGCTGCAATGATTGAGAGAATATAACTTTTTTTGTTATCCTTAAATAATTTTGGGACAAAAATGTGTGTTACTGCACATAGCCCTAATACCAATAGAGAACTGTTAAATAAAAAACTTGAAAGATAGTTTTGCGTTCCATCTTTCGTAAAGGTGATTCCCAAGTCACTAAAAAAATTTTCAGAAAATGAGTATATTTCAAGTTGAGGGTTAAACAGAGTTCCCCCAGGAAACAATGCCATGGCTATCGCATTTGTAACAATAAAATAGAGAACCATGAATCTTAGGGCAAAGACTGGAATATAGCCAAAATTTAACATTGAAACTTAACTACTGAAACTTGATATGAATATAAAGGCCACAAAAGCAGCGACCATTATGTACATTATTTTATTGTCTAGATTCATGAACGAAATATAATGTTTATTACATGGAAAATCCAGCCAGATATACAAATTATAAAGATTTTTTTCCTTACTATTTACGTGAGCATAGTAAGAAAAACACGCGCATTCTTCATTATATTGGAACAGGATTAGCGCAAATAATACTTTGGAGTGCAATTATTACTCAAAGTTGGTTGTATATTCCTCTCGCATTGGTGTGCGGGTATACATTTGCATGGATAGGACATTTCTTTATTGAGCATAATAAACCTGCGACATTTAAATATCCATGGTGGTCTCAAATTGGTGACCATCATATGACATGGCTCATGTTAACAGGCAGATTGAAAAAGAGGCTTAATGAAGCAGGAGTCTCTGGAAGTTAAATACTAACAACCGTTCCTAAAAAGAAAATAAATAAAATTGTTTGAGAGAATAACCACAAGCTCCCTCTAACTGACGTATCTATAAAATATATATGCCATATAGAATGGATAACTCTCAATAAAAAGTATAGCCATGCACAAATTATTAAAAAAGTGTTCGATAGATCAAGAATGAATATAAGACCAACTATAAAATAAAAAATAATGGTGAATTCAAACAAATTACTAATATTATTTTTTAACAATCTAAGTTTTAATGGAGCGTCCTCATAGGGCTCCCTAGGAATACCACTCTCTTCCCACTCTTTAGATTTCCTTGTTAAATCAACAGAGGCAATGGTATGCAATAAGCCTACCGCAAATGTTAAAACAATTAATCCAAAAGCTGGGAAAAGAATGTTTTCAAACATCACATCATGACAGAGCAGGCTCTATACGCCATCCAACCAAGAATGATAGTTGATGGCAGCCAAAATAGAGTCCGCACAGGAATCGCAATCCCTGGGATCACTTTATTGTAAAAAATGTGCGTAACCGTATGCGCAACTCGTAACCAAAAGAACCAGGTAGCCAACAGCACAAAATAACCATCAACATTACCAGTTACATAGATCATGATGCACACGACATAGAAAAAGATCGGAAATTCAAATAAATTAGTCAGATTTCTCTGACTGTTTTGAATAGTTTCACCACCATTATCAAATGTGGGAATTTTAAAGTCTTCTTCTTTACTTTTTTTATCGATAATAATGGATTTAAGCCTCAGAGTAGTCCCAAAGGCAAATACCGCTAAAGAGAGCCATAACATATTGATGACCGGCTCAAAAATTAATTCAGGCGACATAACAAACTCCTTGATTGAAATAAGAATCCAGTAAATTATATATACATCTATATTTTAAACCATATTTAATGAAAGGAGGTGGTCTATGTCTATCAGTAGTATAGAGGAGCTTTGCTCGAGTAGTGAAATTCCATGTGATTGTAGATGTGGAAACCTCCACTTTTTGAGTGGAGCTCCGTTTTAACTACAGTAAGCCCCCATTAATTTGGGGGCTTATTTTTATATCTTTAGATTAGGTTTAAACTTTCTTGTCTTATTTTTATCATTGATTGCAATGTATGAAAATTCCCCCACTGCTACATCAACTTCCTTTTGATTCATTTCAGATCTTTTTGCGGTAATTTTAAAAATCATTTTGGATTGCTTTACACCTACAACAGATCCATAAACATTAATAAATTTACCAACGTGCATTGGATTTTTGTATTTAACTTTTGACTCAACAAGTACTGCATTACCCTTTGATACCAATTGGGTCATGTAAATTCCTGCATGAGCCATCTGTTTAACTACCCAAGCTCCATGTGCTGTGCCATAAGGGTTACTATCGGGTGGTTGGCAAATATTTCTTATGATGAGTTTATCCATAATTTTTTCTATAATAGTTTATTAAATATATGGCTGACAAACAACCAACTATATTTGCAACTCCTTCCATCATCACAAAATCGCGAAAAGGAATAAAAAAATGTATAAACTCAATAAAAACACTTGTGACCAGAGCCAGGCTAATGCCAAATACAAAATCATTGTTTTTATTGTTAGCCAATTGTGCTAAAGCGCCAAGTATGAAAAATGAGATAAAGTGTATTCCATAATCACTAATTAAATTTGCCACTTCTCTTACTGTAGAGTCAACAGGTACAGGTCGCACATATGAGTAATAAAGATAAAATAAATAAAAAAAGAAGATTAGTCGCAGAGGATTTGCTAAAATGCTCATGAACGTACTATAAGTTTATATATAAAATGAGCAATATATTAATCATAGGAGCTAATCGAGGCCTAGGGCTTGAGTTTGCAAAGCAATACAGCAATACAAACCATAATATAATTGTAACTACTCGAAATAAAAATAACTCAACAGAGTTGAATGAAATTAATAATATCGATATCGCTGAACTTGACTTAACTTCTGATGAAAGCGTGAATAATTTTGTAACAAGTATCGAGTCTCAAAAAATTGACATACTCATTCACAACGCAGGAATTTTTAGTGAAGAGCAATTAAAAGAAGATCTTGATACAGATGCCTGGATGAATGAAATGAGAATTAATGCTGTGATACCCATAATTCTTGCACGAAAATTAAAGAACAACTTAAAAATGGGATCCGATAAAAAAGTAGTTTTTATATCCAGTCAAATGGGAAGCATTGATGACAATTACTCTGGTAGATTTTATTTTTATCGCTCATCAAAATCAGCTCTTAATTCTGCAGCAAAAAGTTTATCAATAGATTGGAAAGAAGATGGTATATCAGTCCTTATTTTGCACCCAGGATGGGTAAAAACAGATATGGGTGGCACAAGTGCCAAATTAGACACACCAGAGAGCATTACTCAAATGATCACTGTTATAAATGAACTAAATCTCGATAACTCTGGCTCATTTTTAAATTATGAAGGAAAAAAGCTCGAATGGTAAAAGATCATACACACGATAAACCTGATTTCTATAATGATCTTGATAAGACTTATGAAAATATTTGGGATCAACTCATAATTGGTAAATCAAAGTCAAAATCTGAATTGCATCAAGGTTATATTTCAACATTCAATGACTCATTTCCATCGGTTAGAACAGTAGTACTCAGACATGTTGATAAGAAAAATAATACCATAAGTTTTCATACGGATATCCGATCCAGTAAAATTGATGAAATCAAAAAAAACAATTCTGTAACTATGCTGTTTTACGATCATGGCAAAAAGATACAAATTAAAGTTTCAGGAAAAGCTGAAATCAATCATAAAAATGATAAAGCAAAATTAGCCTGGGATAATTCAAGATCATTTAGTAAGAAATGTTATGTTGTTGAAAAGGCACCTGGAACTCCATCGGATGAACCAACTTCAGGTTATTTACCAGAGCATGAAAACGAACTGCCGGACGATGATCTTTTACAAAACGGTTACAACAACTTTACTTTAGTGGAAATTCAAATTCACTCAATTGAGTGGCTTTATTTGCATCGTCAAGGTCATCGCCGAGCATTGTTTACAACCACAAATGGCAGTTTAAACAAAGAATGGCTAACGCCATAATAGTGTCTAAATAAAGCAAGAAAAGGTTAAATAGTTTTGAAATATTTGTCAGAAAATAGATATAAAGGAGAGATAAAAGGTTTGGTATTAGACTGGAGTGGAACTACTGCTGACGCATACGTGATTGCTCCAACTATAGTGTTTGTTGAGGTTTTTAAGAAACAAAAGGTTGTAATCTCCATGGAAGAGGCAAGAGAACCCATGGGTTTACGAAAAGATTTACATATAAAAGCACTCACAGAGAACGCTGAAATAAGAAAGCGCTGGAACATAGTACATGGTAAAGACCCACAAATGTCTGATGTTGAAAATATGTACGCAGATTTTGTTCCACTGCAGCTTAAATGCTTAAAACAATACTCAAAATTATTACCCGGAACAGCAGAAGTAATTAAACGGGTTCAAAATAGCGGTATAAAAGTTGGTTGCACAACTGGTTTTGTGCGGTCAATGGTTAATATTTTAGAGGAAGAATCAGCAAAACAGGGATATGTCCCTGATGCGTCAGTTGCAGGTGATGATGTTAAAAATGGCGTTCGGCCCCTTCCCCACATGTTATATAAAAATTTAGATATAATGAATATAGAATCCATTCAATCAGTTATAAAAGTTGATGATACTGTTTCAGGAATTGGAGAAGCAATTAATGCTGGTTGTTGGGGTGTTGGTGTAACGCGATATTCGAATTATATGAATATAAATTCCTTAGAAGAAGCTGATGAACTGAGTAAAGAAGAAATTGATATGAAACAAGGATATGCAAAAGATCTGCTTTATAAAGCAGGTGCGCATTACGTAATAGAAACTATTGCAGATATCGAGGCCGTTATTGATGATATTAACAAAAGGCTTTCACGTGGTGAAGGGCCTTAAAAGTTGATTACAAATTTTTCTTGTTCCTCTGTTTCAATTGTACCTGGCCGGCAATTCCTTACATGATTTATGCATTGCTTTGAATCTAGTCCTAGTGCCTTTAAAATAAGTGAAGCAAACATTCCAGATCTACCTAATCCAGCATAACAATGCAGGTAAACATTTTTATTGAGTTCTAACTGAGTAACACAATCTCTGATAATTTGACTATATTCATTTTTTTTAATCTGAGCTGGAATACCATAGTTTTTTATGGGCATGCTGTAGGCCCTAACATTCTTCTCCTCTAGATCTTTATGGAACTGATTAATTTCAAAATTTCTAATTTCATTAAGTTCTATCAATGAAACAACGAGTGATATATTTAAGTCGATGATAATGGTTAAATCTTTTTTATAAGTAAATTTATCAAATCTAGAATTACTGATACCTGGACAACTGGATATAACCAAATTACCAAGATTTTTTTTTGCTTTAACAATTTTCGAAAGCTTTATTTTAGTAAAGTTCAAATATAGGACTTTGTAATAAAAGGATGAAAGAATGAAATAGCTTCAGTTTTCTTTCCCCTAATTTTTGCATTGTCATCATACTTTCGAAGTCTTACTGCATCTTCAAAATATTTATGACTTTCCAGTTTTCGAATAGCATCTTTGTTTAAATATCCGCCTTGAAGTTTAAAACTTCTTTTGGAGCCATCTGAAAGACCGTCATAATAATCTGATTGAACGGAACATAGATATCTCTTTGCAATAACGTGCATTTTAATTGGGTAAGTAACTTCTTCAGGGAAATACTTGGATAAAAAAGATGCAGCAACGTTTTCATGATACTTGTCATTGTTTAAAAAATCATGGCTATTTACATCTTCGCCAGTCAACATATGCCCTAAATCGTGAAATAATGAAGCAGTAATAAATTTATCACTTTCATTATTTTCTTTAGCTAAGGTTGCGCACTGAAGAGCATGTTGTAATTGAGTAATCTCTTCGTCATAAAAACTGCACGAACCTCTTTGATCAATAATTTCACATAAAACATTGGTACGCTCAATAATTGAAGCTGAATTTAATTTATTTTCTAGAGATTGGATTTTATCTAATTGCATGATTTAAATGATTAATTATATTTTTTTTAATGTCAATAATTTGAGCAGTAACATTAGTGTAATAAATTGCAAAATATCTGTAATAAAAATGCAACTTTGATTTAATTTTTTTGTATTAGTTTTCATTAATACTAATGATCAAAGTAGAGAAATTAAATAAGTATTTTGGTGACAACCGTGCAGTAAACGATGTCACATTTGAAATTAATAAACCTGAAATGATTGGTATCATTGGCAGATCTGGTGCTGGAAAGTCAACATTACTGAGAATAATGAATCGTCTAACCGACGCAACTAGTGGATCTATTTTTATTGAAGGCAGAAATATACTTTCATTAACAAAGAAAGACAAACGAGCATGGCAAAAAGATTGTGCCATGATATTTCAGCAATTCAATCTTGTGCCCCGTTTAGATGTTTTAACAAATGTAATTCTTGGAAGATCAAATATTCAAGGTACTTTACGATCAAGCTTAAAACTTTTCACTAAAGATGAACGCGTTGATGCATTGATGGCTCTGGATAAATTGGGAATGGCTGAAACCGCGCTGCAAAGAGCAGAGACTTTATCTGGTGGACAGCAACAAAGGGTTGCAATTTGTAGAGCTATGATGCAGCAACCAAAAATGATTTTAGCCGACGAGCCTATTGCATCGCTAGACCCTCTTAATGCCCGACTTGTAATGGAATCACTTAGAAATATTCATAGAGAAAAGCAGATTACTGTTCTTGCAAATCTTCATACTCTTGATACCGCTAAAAATTATTGTGACAGAATCATTGGCATGAGACTTGGGGAAATTGTTTTTGATGATGTACCTTCAAGTTTAAAAGATGATGTTGCTAGAGAAATTTATGGCGCTGAAGCTGAAGAAGCATTTGAACCAACAGTTACTTCAACTTCACTTGGTGACAAACAGTTTGCAGAGGCAGGATAATGTTAGCCTTTTCAAAAAAAAACTTAACAACTAACAAGGAGATATACTAAAAATGATTAAAAATTTAGTAAGGTCTATTATTGCTTGTTCATTCCTTTTCGTGTCTGCAAATGCATACGCATGGGATGTATCTGGCTATAAAGGGCCAACAATGGACTTGAGTAAATATCAACCTGAAATGAGACTTGGATTTTTAGGCGATGAATCAGCTCAAGACATTATTAAGAATAATGCATGTCTAAAGGAATATGCGGAAGTTGCATATGGAGTACCAGCTAAAATTTATACTTTTAAAGATTATGCAGGAACAATGGAGTCAATGCTTGGTGGCAGCTTAGATTATGCTTGGTTTGGCTCATCAGGATATGCGGGTATATATCTAGAAGATCCTACCGCTACTGTACCAATTTTAACCAGAATGCAGCCAACAGGAGATATGGGCTATTATTCAGTCATGGTTACAAGATCAGACTCGGGTATCAATTCACTTGATGATTTAAAAGGTAAATCTTTTGGATGGGCTGATCCTAATTCAACATCTGGTTATCTAATACCATCAATCGAATTAAAAGCTGCAGGAATGGATCCAGACTCATACTTTGGCTCTACACAATTTTCAGGTGGTCATGAAAATAACGTTTTGGCAGTTCTTAATGGTGATATCGATGCAGGTGTGACATGGGTATCTGGAGTTGGTGAATGGAGCGAAGGTTACTCTTCTGGAAATCTGAGAAAAATGGTTGATAAAGGACTATTAAATATGGATGACATCAAACAGATTTGGTCATCTGCTTTGATACCAAATGGACCGATTGTAATGCCAACTAATATGCCTGTGAGAGCGCATCAGGTCATGGTAGGCATGAAGCAGTGGATCCATGAAAATGACCCACAATGCAGCGAGAATGTTGCAAATGGAGTTGTTAAAGCTTGGGTGCCAGTCGACCATAGTTTCTATGAAACTATTGTAGCTGCTCGTAAAGCTAAAATTGAAGCTAAAAAAGCCGAATAAATTTCGGTAGTTGTTTGCTAACTTAAGAGGATGGCATGCCCCATCCTCTTAGTTAGTTGTTTATTTGGAGGAAACAGTGCAATCATCATTGCCAGAAAATTTAATTAAAATTGAAAATAATTTAAAATCTCTTACAAGAACAAGATCAATTTATTCTTTTCTCTCAATTGCGGCATTGATAGCAGTTATTTATTCGGGTTTAATTGTAGCAGAAACAGGAAATGCGACTAGCATCTGGGTTGGATTACCTAAATTTTTCGATTACCCAGTTGATCTATTTGTTGGGTCATGGGAATACGGCTATAGATGGAATTTATTGTTACTTGAATACCTTCCAGATTTAATAAGCACTATTAATATGGCTCTATTTTCAACAGCAATGGGTACGTTGCTAGCCTTTTTTTTAAGTATTTTTTCAAGTCGTAATCTAATCAAAAGTAAAACTACTGTATTAATATTTCGACGCATCATGGATATATGCAGATCGTTTCCAGAATTAGTTATTGCGCTTGTTTTGTTGTATCTACTGGGAAAGTCAGCACTGCCTGCTGTAATTGCCATCATAATTCATACCGCAGGAGCTCTTGGCAAATTGTTTTCAGAAGCTATTGAGAATGTCGACAAAAATCCAATTGAAGGTCTTGAGTCCTGTGGAGCTTCATGGTTTACCAGAATAAGATTTGGTGTGGTAACTCAGGCACTCCCTCTATTTCTAACTTACACAATTTTAAGATTTGAGATTAATATAAGGGCTTCAACTATTTTGGGATTTGTTGGCGCTGGAGGTATCGGTGAGCAACTTTACACTAATATACAGTGGAAATATGAAGCTGACACTATTGCAATAATGTTTTTACTTGTGTCTACGATCATTGCATTGGATTACTTATCAAGTTATTGGCGAAAATCATTAATAGGATTGAAATCATGAACAGGTCTGAAATTATTAAAAATTATTCAGATATAGTAGTTACTAAATTTTCATCTAAAATGTGGTCAACTTTTTTAGTGCTCGGGATTATAGTGTATTTAATCATAGCAATTTTAAGCCTCGACATATTGCAGATTCATAAAAAATGGAGTCCTGAAAGAGCTTCTTTGTTTGCCCTCGACACATATGCACATAAAGACCATGTCACAATGAAATGGAGTGAACCAGATGATATAATTATATCCTTTGAAGGAAGCAGGTGGTCTCAGTATGTTGGCCCCTATCAAAAAAGTGACGGTCTTCCAGAAAGGTATCCTGAATGGACTTCCATAGGTCCAGAGGGTGAAACAAAAATAAGTTTTAAAAATGGAGGGTTTGCAAATCTATACGATGATAAAGTTACAATAGAAAACTGGCCAGACACCAAAGAAACACTTGTTTTTCGTCTTGATGCACAAGGTAAGCCTTACGTTGAAAATGTAGATAATCTCCCAAAATGGATAAGGGTAACGGAAAATAAAATAGAGGTTAGACCATCTCTTTACGAAAGAGTTCAAGTTTATTCAAAAAAAGTTGAAGTACATAGGTACAATCTTGGTTGGAACTATTTCTGGTTTGACTTTGACAGTCCTTTAGAACCATATGGAATTTGGAATGCTATTTCACTTTCATTCTCAGGCGATAGAGTTGACCCCAATATTTCAAATTTTTCGCTTCTAATTCAAGAATTTCTAAATAATGATATGTGGCATCATGGACAAATATTGTGGGCTTTATTAGAGACAATTTTTATGGCTCTATTGGGCACCCTACTAGCAGCTCTTCTGGGTTTTCCTCTGGCATTTTTTGCAGCTTACAATGTAACGCCTTTTAAATTTGTTCGAACGATATTAAGACGGTTATTTGATACATTAAGAGGCATCGATTTTTTGATTTGGAGCTTAATTTTTTTAAGAGCCTTCGGACCAGGACCATTTACTGGAATATTTGCTATTGCAATTACAGATACAGGAACTCTTGGAAAATTAATGTCTGAAGCAATAGAAAACACTGAAGAAAAGCAACAAGAAGGTGTAGAGTCTACGGGAGCGAATAAAACTCTTCAACACAGATTTGGAATTATACCTCAAATACTTCCTATTTTTATTTCCCAAACTCTTTACTACTTAGAGTCAAACACGAGAGGAGCTGTTATTATAGGTGCCATGGGCGCAGGCGGCATAGGTTTACAATTACTTGGAGCAATAAATACGGGTACCAGTTGGGAAAATGTTATGTATATGTCATTATTGATTTTAGGAGTTGTTATTTTCATGGATACAATGTCCGCAAAAGTAAGAAGAGCTTTGATTGGTGATGAAACGCTAGGAGCAGAATTACAATTGGCAAAAATGGCAAAAAAATAATTTTTTTTTTGAGATCTTAATATTTTTTTAACAATCTATTTGTACAATTAATTATGACCAAATTTATTCAATTCTTTTTAATAACGTCGTACATGTTATCATCTCTTGCTCTTGCAGACAGTCATGAAGACAATACAATTGGGCAAGCTGGAAGTGACTATTCTACCAATACTGAAAGTACATACGAGAGCAATATAGGAAACTGTGAAGATTTAAGTATATTAATGCTCCGTGGATCAATTAAAAACGATATACAGCGAGCTGACCCAGATTCAGCAACGAAAGCACATAATTTAATGCTTGAAGGAATGGAATTGTGTAATAAAAATCAAAACGTCCTTGCAAAAATGAAATTGAAAGAGGCTCAAACTATAGCGAGAGAAGGCAATGTTGCCGGACAAGATATGAGAATTGGAATTGTTAATGAGTCAGACGAACTGCAAGAAGAGACAGAAAATGAAAAAGAAAAGTCATGGTGGCAGATTTTTTAACTACACCTCTTCTAATAACGTACAAAAGCCAGGATCACTACCATTAAAAAAAGTTTCTATATTAGAAGAACAGTGATTAATCACACATTGGTCTGACTCATAAAAATAATCATTAATATTTTTAGCTGATTTAATATTCTGCAACATACAAAGACTATACTCATTGAAGTTACTGCTAGGATGAGTATTAAAATATATTTCACAATTAATTATTGTCTCATCGTACCCTATTTCTAGAGATGAAGTGTTTTGAAAGTAAGCTATACAACTCTTAAAGTCGTCAGCATAGATGTTTGTGCTCAGCAGAATTTTAAAAATGAACATTAAAAGTACGAATCGTTTCATGTAATATTATTGTAATATTTCTTAACATTTTTGTAATATTTAAAAATTGGTAAACAATCTATTTTTTAACTATTGTAAAAATAACAAATTTATTCAATGACTTATAAAACAAATACTAAACAGGCATCAAGTTGAAAGAAAATAATAGTTTATTTCCTGTTCATACTATTGGAATTGTAACAATCATTGGTTACGGATTTTTATTCTATACTATTGCCCCATTAAAAGAGTATATCTCACTGCACACCAATTTAAGTGAGGAATTAATTCTCACAATGTTTAGTTTAGCACTGTTATTTCAAGCCCTATTAGCGCCTCGGATTGGAAAATGGTCAGACCATCATGGAAGCCTAATCGTAATTAAATACGGCCTGTTATTAGGTATGATAGGCTCAATTTTTATTGGAATAACAGAGATTGATTTATTTATTTTCAAAAATGTATTGTGGGTGTTTATTTCTATGTTTCTAATTACCTTGGGGCTTGGTATGTCAACCTATGAGGTAGCGTTTAATGCGGCAGTCCAAATGGATGAAATCAATTCTAGAAAAAATATTTCAATAATTACTTTTTATGGAGCGGTAGCGAGCACTATTACCTGGCTTTCAATTTATCCACTTATATACAATGTAGGTTTATTCTATACGTGTTTATTTACTTCAATTATTTTATTAATTGGCTATGTACTTGTGTCCTCAAAGGAAATGAAATACAAATCAAATATAGAATACTTAAATGAAAGTAAGTTATTATTTAATTGGAATGAGCTAAAGAAGACACAAAAGAAATCATTTTTTTATATTACAATATCCTCTTCTTTACAAAATTTCTTTTTTGTAGCATTTACCCTTGCATTAGTAAATTTTTTTACAGAAACATTTAATGACATTAGTATCGCGGTTGTACTTGCGAGTATATATGGCCCGTTTCAACTTGTAGGAAGATACTTGGAAATGAAAATTGGAAAGCATTACGACGCAAGATATACAGGCTTAATAGCCTTTTTGTTTGTAATTTTTTCAATTTTTACAGCTCAATTTACAAATAATATTTTTGTTGCCGCAATTAGTATGGCTTTTTTCGGAATGGGTCACGGTGTTTTAACAATAACATATGGTTATGTCACCAATATGTATTTTGAGTCACAAATTTATGGCCAAGCTAAAGGGTGGATGGCCCTTTCAAGGAGCATTAGCTTTGCCGTAGGTCCAGCATTAGGTGCACTTCTTTTTGCGTATAATTTAAACTTATTTACGATTACGATTGTAACAACTGCAATCCTATCAGCGTTTTCTTTCTCACTAATAATTTTCGAGAAACCTACAAATCAAATGCACAAATAATTATAATTTGCTTACTTCTAATTGAATTTTACTTCCAACGAAATAACTATCACTTATCTCAATTGGTTTGTTATTAATATCTGTATTTATTGCTTTTGTATGTATTAACGGGTCTCCGATATTTATTTTTAAATATTTGGATTGTACATTATTCGCACTCTCTGCTGATACTGTTGTTTTTTTTCTATATATTTTTTTTAATCCATATTTATTAAAGGACAATGTCATAGAGCCAGTTTTACGAAAAAATAAATCAAAATTTTTAAATCTTTTTTCTGGGACTAATCTTTCTGTTAAAATAAGTGGAATACCATTAGCTTTAGAGATTGTATAAATATAGAAAACTGAATCATTTTTTTTTAAATTAAATTCTCTTATTTCATTGCTGTACCCTTTTCTCTTATCTATAGAAATAATATCTACAGCAATATCAGTAGTCTCTTGATTTAAATTCTGTGATGCCCTTACTGTTTTTCCGATTTTATAATTTATTTTCTTAGAGTTGAGAAAATATCCTAAACCTCTTCTCGAATAAATGATATTTTCTTTTTTAAGGGCCTCGATTCCACGTCTAACTGTATGCCTATTCACCTTAAAAAGCTTAGCATAATAGTTTTCAGAATAGATTTTTTCCCCTAATCGAAGCTTACGATCAATAATATCTTTTTTTATTGAGTCCCTTATTTCTTCCCAGGCAAACATTTAGCTATTGTAACATATTTTTAATAATTAAATTGAAACGAATTGTCATAATTAGTATAGTATACTTGTATAGTTGTATAGATTAATATGGAAAGAAAATTTTGGCTTAGTACATTGGCTACATGCAATGATGCCCACCTAACTTCTCTTTGGGAAAAATTTGGTATTGAGGTAAATTTCACATGGCTTAGAAAACCGGAAATAGGCAGTATAATGTGTCAAGGAAAAATTGGAGTAACAGGAAATAATTTCAATTTTGGTGAAGTTACTATTACCCGTTGTCAATTGAAAACCTCACAAGGAAAAATTGGTCACGGATACGTGCAAGGAAGAAATAAATATAAGGCTGAAATTGTTGCTATATGCGATGCTTTACTGCAAACAAATAAAAGAGATTTTTTAATCAAAAATATAATACGCCCTCTAGTTGTAAGCGATAAAAATTTAAAAAAAGATGTAATGTCAAAATCAGAGTCAACAGCTGTCGATTTCTTTACATTGGTGCGAGGTGAAACTTGAAATGATTAATACAAATGAAAACGAGTCTATTATAAAAGCCGATGCATTCAGAGCTATATTGTTTGCAACTTCTTATCCTGGATCAATTGAAAAGTTTTTAGAGATAAATAAACCTAAACAAATTTCTACATCTTCAGCTTCTATTTTGTCCACTATGTGCGATCACACCAGCACCATTTATATTGGAAAATCATTAGACACTAAATCCTTAAGAGATTGGGTAGCCTTTCATACAAACTCTAAAATAGTAGATAAAAAATTTGCAAATTTTGCAATTGGTACTTTCCATGACATGTTGCCCCTTACAGAGTTCTCTAGAGGATCAGACGAGTTTCCGGATAGATCATGTACATTAATAATTGAGACACCCTTTAAATCAGACAATGTAAGTATTTCGGGGCCCGGTATCAAAGGTAGCAAAGATATCTACTTACCACATGCGAATAAAATAAGTGATGTAAATAACTCCTTCCCCCTTGGTATAGATTTCTATTTTACCAATAAAAGCAATTTTTTTTGCATTCCAAGATCAATAAAAATTAAAAAGAAAGGATAGTTTCTATGTATGTAGCTGTTAAAGGTGGTGAAAAAGCAATTGAAAATGCTCATAATTGGCTTTCAGAAATAAGGAGAGGTGATGTTAATGTTCCCAACCTCGAAATTGATCAAATTAAAGAACAGTTGACATTGTCTGTTGAAAGGGTCATGTCAGAAGGATCATTATATGATACTGATCTAGCAGCTCTCGCCATAAAACAATCAAGAGGTGACCTTATTGAAGCCATCTTCTTAATCAGGGCCTATCGTACAACTCTACCAAGATTTGGAACATCCCCCCCTATTAAAACAGAAGATATGGTATGCATGAGAAGAATCTCAGCAACTTATAAAGATATTCCTGGAAAACAAAAATTGGGGCCTACATTTGATTATACACACAGACTTTTAGACTTTAGTTTACTGGCTGAAGGCAATATACCTAAGGCAGAAAAACGAAAAGTATTAAAGGAAAAAATACCTCACGTACTGAGATTTTTAAATAAAGAAGGCCTTATTCAAAAAGAAAAAAATAATAATTATCAGCCAAAAGACATCACAAGAAATCCACTTGAGTTTCCAGCTAATAGAAGTGAGAGGTTACAATCACTTTCTAGAGCCGATGAAGGATTTCTTCTTGCTTTAGCTTATTCAACTCAAAGAGGCTACGCTAGAAATCATGCTTTTGTAGGTGAATTAAGAATTGGTTATGTAAAAGTTAAGTACAACATTCCAGAATTAGACATTGAGATCGATATTGCAGAAATAATTGTTACTGAGTGCGAGAGTGTAAATCAATTTCAAGGAAGCAAAAAAACACCCGCACAATTTACACGAGGATATGGATTGACATTTGGTCAATTAGAAAGAAAGGCAGTATCAATGGCCCTAGTCGATAGGGCATTAAGGTGGAAAGAAATTGGTGAAGAGTTTGTCGGAGCTCCTGCTCAGGATGAAGAGTTTGTATTGTCACATTGTGATAATATACAGGCAACTGGGTTTTTGGAACATTTAAAGTTACCCCATTATGTTGATTTTCAATCAGAGCTGGAATTGGTTAGAAGAATTCGCAAAGAGTATGAGAAAAACAAATAACGTAATTAAGATTAAAGATTTCAAAGTAGACAAAGGTCTACCTTTTGATCAAGAATATAATTTTGCGTATTTAGATGAGAATACAAAAAAAATGATAAGACGTGCAATAATAAAAGCTTTATGTATTCCAGGCTATCAGGTTCCTTTTGCCTCTAGAGAAATGCCTATGCCATATGGATGGGGAACAGGTGGCGTCCAAGTTACTGCGAGCTGCTTAACAAAAAGAGACACTTTAAAAATAATAGATCAGGGAGCTGACGATACTACCAACGCTGTATCAATAAGAAATTTTTTCAAAAAAACTTCAAATATTAAAACTACTGAAATTACTGAAAAAGCAACACTGATACAAACTAGACATAGAATTCCTGAAACACCATTAAAAAAGAAACAAATATTTGTTTATCAGGTACCCATCCCTGAACCCTTGGCCTTTCTAGAACCTAAAGTATCTGAAACAATAAAAATGCACTCTCTTTCCGAATATGGCGCAATGCACGTAAAGCTCTATGAAGATATATCAAAAAATGGGCATATAGAAACCGCTTACGCTTATCCAGTAAAAACTAATGATCGTTATATAATGGATCCATCCCCAATACCAAAATTTGATAATCCTAAAATGAATAACTCACCAGCGATACAGCTATTTGGTGCTGGAAGAGAACAAAGAATTTATGCTATTCCACCATATACAAAAGTTAAAAGTCTCGATTTTGAAGACTACCCATTTGACCCATTTAAAGCTGAACACGCGTGTGATATTTGTGGATCAAAGAATACATATTTAGATGAAATTATTGTTGATGATGCGGGAAATAAATCTTTTATTTGCTCAGATACAGATTTTTGTAATAAAAGAAAAAATAAATGATAATCCCTCTTTTAAAAGTTACAAATTTAAGCAAATCTTATGATAATATTGTTGGATGTAAAAATATTTCAATGTCACTATATCCAGGTGAAGTATTGGGCATTGTCGGTGAGTCTGGTTCCGGTAAAACAACCTTAATTAACTGCTTATCCGGCAATCTTGAGCCTGATAGAGGAAAAATAATTTTCAATATTAACAACAAAGAAACCGACTTTTTAAATATATCAGAGTCAGAGAAAAGAAAATTTATTAGAACAGATTTAGCTTTTGTTCATCAAAACCCACGTGACGGATTAAGATTAAATGTATCAGCAGGTGGTAATATAGGCGAAAAATTAATGTCTGTTGGCTATAGACATTATGGAAATATAAGAAGCTTAGCAACAAAATGGATTAATAAAGTTGAAATAGACAAAAGTAGAATTGATGATCTACCCATTACTTTCTCAGGTGGAATGCTTCAAAGACTTCAAATAGCAAAAAATCTAATAACAAGCCCAAATGTTATTTTTATGGATGAACCAACTGGTGGGCTAGATGTTTCAGTTCAAGCTCGTGTTCTTGATTTGATAAGATCACTTGTTAATGAGTTGAACCTTACAGTAATTATTGTATCACATGATTTAGCCGTTATCAGATTACTTGCAGATAAAATGATTGTCATGAAAAACGGTACTGTAATCGAGTCTGGTTTAAGCGATCAGGTACTTGAAGATCCTCAGCAAGAATATACACAGCTATTAGTAAGTTCGGTGTTACACGTTTAATATGATTGAGGTAAAAAAAGTTAATAAATCGTTTACTTTATTTAACCAAAATAACGCGAAGATAACAGTTTTTAAAAATTTAAATTTTGAGGTTAATCCAGGTGAAATTGTAGCCCTTAAAGGACCATCAGGCATAGGTAAATCAAGTATTTTAAAGATGATTTATGGAAGTTATATAATTGATAAGGGTGCTATAATTATAAATAATAAAAATATTGCCACTCTATCGGCTCAGGAAATACTTAAACTTAGAAAAACTTCAATTGGGTATGTGAGCCAATTTTTAAAAGTGATACCCCGTATTTCTGCTTTAGATGTAATAATGGAACCATTATTAAATTCAGGTGATAATAAAAATAATGCTTATAAAAAATCGATAAAACTTTTAAAGGACTTAAATATTGAGAAGAATTTGTGGCACTTATCTCCGCTAACTTTTTCTGGGGGCGAGCAACAGAGAATTAATATCGCACGAGGTTTTATAAAAGACCTTCCTTACTTGTTACTCGATGAGCCAACTGCAAGTCTTGACAGTAGAAATCGTGACATAATTATCAATTTAATTAAAGCGAAATCTAATAGAGGCGTATCAATTATTGGAATCTTTCATGACGAATATTCTCGAAAAAAGTTGAATGTAAGAGAGATTGATCTAAACATTGAAACAAAGCATTAAAAGAAACGGCAAGGCTTTTATCGTCTTAGGTCCATCAGGATCTGGTAAAAATACCCTTATAAATGGAGCCTGTAAAAATATCGATAATCTAAAGGCGATCAAAAGATACATTACAAGAACTAAAATAGATATTAATGAAGACTATAACCCTATTGATGAAAAAATATTTACACAAATGAAGAGTGAAAATTTATTTTGTACAACATGGAATGCAAATAATTGCAATTATGGTATTCACAAAGATGCAATTGACGATCTTAAAGATGGGAAAAACATAATATTTGCTGGATCTAGAGAATATATAAATAATATATTATATGATATATCCTCTTCTATCGTTATACACATAAATGCTACTAGCAATTTATTGAGTCAACGAATTTTTGATAGAAAAAGAGAGAACGAATTCGAAATCAACTCTCGAATAAAAAGAGAAAATTATAATTTACCAACAAGTACAAAATTTGTAGAAAATAATAGCAGTATTAATCAAGGTATTATGAATTTAACTGCATTAATTAAAAGTTTAATTTAAACCTTTTTATTTCCTCAAAATGGCCATTTTTATTTTCACCAAGTAAACTAATTTCATTAAATTCAATTACATTATTTGATATTTTGTAAATTAATTTTTCTAGTTCTAATTTTTGTTTGTTAGATAATTTATTGTTATTTTGGTTCATTAGCGTCATATGAAATTTAAACTGATCAAAGACGAATGGATATCCCCACTCTTTTAAATATTTGTTTTGCTTAATAGTTAAAGAATCAGGGATCCTTTTTTTTATTTCTGTTTTATTTAGCTCTGCCCTAAAAGTATCTAGATGTTTAACAAGATCATTCTCAAGGTTTATTAATAATTTGTTTGGTTTTCTGCTAGTTATGAAAGTAAATTTTTTACTATAAACAATTTTTAAACCTTGTATCTTAAATCTACTATGTTGTGCTGCTATATGGCTAATAACATCATAAAAATTTTTTGTTTTAACATTTCTTTTAAGTCTAAATGGTGCCTTTAATGTTGCGTGAAACCCATACTTTGCAGGCTGTTCACAATAGTCTTTAAGTTCATCAAAGAATGTAAAACCTCTACTAATAAAATATTTTTGACGTCTTGTTAGTGATATTTTTTTCTTTTTATTGATATCTCTACCTAAAAGGTTTTTTCCGAAGTTTTCTAAACTCGAGTTTTTTTTAGGCAAAAAGTAAATTGCCACTCTTTTGTAATTAGTCATAATACTTTAACAATAATCTAATAAATTAGTAATTTCTTGTTAAATAAATATGAATGAATTTGTAATAAAAAATGCCCATATTGTTTGTCCGGACGAATCTTTTATGGGCCATGTTTACATTGCAAACGGTATAATAAAGGATTTAAGTAAAGGAAATTATACAGGAAATTCTGCTTTCGATTTAAACAAGGATTTCTTAATTCCTGGTTTAATCGAACTTCATACAGATAATATCGAAAGACATTTAACACCCAGGCCAAAAGTAGAATGGCCAATTATAAACGCATTGCTAGCTCATGATAGAGAATTGTCTTCCGTCGGTATAACCACGGTATTTGATGCACTTAGAGTTGGATCGATACCAAAAGGGAACCTTCAAGGTGAATATAAAAAATATGCTAAAGCAACAGCTGACCAAATTTCAACTTTAAAAAAAAATAAACTTTTTAAAATTGACCATTATATTCACTTGCGTGCAGAAACCGCATCTGAAACGTTAGCAAGTGAACTTGATGAGTTTGATGAATCAAGCAACGTTAAAATGATAAGCATTATGGACCATACACCGGGACAAAGACAATTTAGAAATACAGATAAATATAAGGAATATTTAGCGGGTAAATATCAACTATCTGATGAAGAAATGGAAAATCACTTCTCTAAATTAAAAGCACTGCAGTCAAAAAATAGTGAAATACATATAAAGAAAATATCTGAAGCACAAATGAGATTTCAATGTGTTCTTGCGAGTCATGATGACACTACTATAGAAGATGTATTAAGTTCAAAAAATCTAGGAGTTTCAATAGCAGAATTTCCAACCACAATCGAAGCAGCAAAAGAGTCGCAAAAAGAAGACATGAAAATTATCATGGGTTCGCCAAATTTAATGAGAGGTGGGTCACATTCTGGAAATATTTCAGCTCAAGAACTCATAGACGAAAATTGCCTTGATATTTTTAGCTCTGACTATATCCCGTCATCCCTACTTTCTTCAGCTGTCAAATGGGGTTTAGAGTCCGGTAATATGCCAAAAGCAATTGCCTCTATTTCAAGAAACCCAGCAATAGCTACACAGCTTCTAGACCGAGGTAGTATACAGTGCGGCATGAAGGCGGACCTAGTTAGTTTCAGTATTTATAACAATTTACCAATAGTAAAAAAAGTATGGGTATCTGGACAAGCGATATAATTAATCGTAAAATCGAAGAATAAAATATGCAATTAAGAGTCCAATTAATTGCATAAAAATAAACATCAACACGTGCTGTGGATCTATACCGGTAAATGTGTTGGTGAATGATCTACTGATCGTGACAGCTGGATTGGCAAATGACGTTGAAGATGTGAACCAATAAGCCCCAGTTATATATAAAGCCACCGCTATTGCTGGATCTCTTTTTGCCTTTAGTGTGAGCACAATTGTAATTAATAAGCCTATTGTTGCAACCACTTCAGAGACATGAATATTAATTCCTGTTCTTTCTTTAGTTGAAAATTCAATAAATAAATCATCAAAAATATAATTTGCTAAAATGACTCCAGAAGTGCCACCCACTAGTTGAAAAATGATAAATAATATCATCGTTACGTTATTAATATCTGATTTAAATCTAAAATAAAGTGTAACAACTGGATTAAAATGAGCTCCAGATATAGGACCAAATATTGATATTATCACGTAAAGCATTGCTCCTGTTGCTATTGCATTAGCAAGCAATACAACACCTTCATTTGTAGGAGATAGATTTTCGGCCATTATCCCCGATCCTACTACCGAGAAAACAAGTAAGAGTGTACCCAGATATTCAGAAAGTATTTTTTTAGGCATTTATTTAAGCAAATTTTCTTTTATTAATTGATCAATATAATCAAATGTAGATCTAAAAAACTTTTTGTGATCGACTTCGTTTAAGTTCTGTTTAACGGGGTCTTCAATATTGAAATGAAATGTTTTTGGAGCACCCGGCCAGATCGGACATGTTTCTTTAGCGGCATTTCCACACACAGTAACGACATAATCCATAGAGGGAGAGTTGGGCTCACCAAATACGTCCCAACTTTTACTATAGAGTTTCTCAGTCGGTATTTTCATATCATCTAATAAATCGAGTGTTTTAGGATTTATTATTCCTGAAGGTGTGCTACCAGCGCTATAGCCTTTCAGACTTTCACTATATTTATAATTGGTAATTGCCTCAGCTATAATGCTTCTGGCTGAATTTTGCGTACATAAATATAAAACATTTTTAATGCTCATATACCAAGAGAATATCCAGCAGATCTAATTGTTCTAATTGGGTCGTATTCAAATCCTTCGTTTAATGCTTTTCTTAATCTTCTGATATGAACATCAACTGTTCTAGGCTCGACATATGGACTTGTAGTCCATACATAATCTAATAATTGTTGTCTTGAAAATACTTTACCTTGATTTTCCATTAAAAAACGCAATAAATTAAATTCCGTAGGTCCAAGACTTATTTCTGTTTTATCCCTGGTGACACGATGCGTTGAAACATCTAATTGAATTCCCTTATAAGTAAGAACTTCATTATAAAAAATAGGTCTTAAGCGTTTAAGTACTGCTTTAATTCTTGCTACTAACTCATTGACTGAAAATGGTTTTGTTATGTAGTCATCAATTTCAGTTTCAAATGCTCTTAATTTATCTTCTTCTTCTCCTTTAGCTGTGAGCATAATTAAAGGAATGTTCTTTGTAGTTTTATCTTTACGTACTCGTCTACACAATTCTAACCCAGAAATATTTGGGAGCATCCAGTCAACGATTATGAGATCGTATTTAATATCACCAAATATACTATCCAATGCGCTATCGCCATCAAAGCATACGTCTACATCAAATCCACTAGCTGTGAGATTGTATTTTAATAATTCAACTATTGAGACTTCATCCTCAATTACTAGGATTTTAGGTTTCATTACACCTTTTCCCACTTAATTCTTTTTTCCGACTTACGTTCTAAGGCTTGACCAGTTGTAATGAAGTGAATGTCTTCAGCAATATTTTGAACATAATCTCCTATTCTCTCTATGTTTTTAGCAATCGACAATAAGTGTGAACAGCCTGTAATTGTATCTGGGTCTTCTGCCATCGTCTTAAGAAGATCCCTGTAAATTGATAAATACAATTCATCAATATCGCCGTCTAAATCCCAAGCATTAATTGCTAGCGTATCTGATTTTTGAACGAAGGCATCTAAAACATTTTTTATCATTCTTTGAACGTTCTCACCCATATTGACAATTTCTGAAACCGGCGTGTCGGGCATATTTATTTTTACATTTGCAACTCTTTTAGCAATATTGGTAGCGTGATCACCCATTCTCTCGAGATCGTTTGCAATGCTTAGTGCCGAAAGTACGGTTCTTAAATCATTAGCAAGCGGTTGCCTCATTGCAATTACTTTGTATGTTAAAGCATCAATTTCCTTTTCTAAGGCATCTATTTTATTATCATCTCTTAAAATTTCTTCTGCAAAAGCAGTATCTTTATCACCCAAAGCAACAAGAGAATTGTGAAGCTGTGTTTCAACCAATCCTCCCATTTTAATTAATGTACTATTTATTAAATCTAATTGCTCATCATAAGATGAAACTATGTGTTCACTCATTAACCAAACCTCCCTGTTATATAATCTTGCGTTCTCTGATCTGATGGATTTGAAAAGATTGTTTCAGTCTTATCAACTTCAACTAATTTACCTAAATGAAAAAAACCTGTCCTTGATGAAACTCTAGCGGCTTGCTGCATCGAGTGCGTGACAATAATTATTGTATATTCTGTTTTAAGTTCTCCCATTAATTCTTCAATTCTAGCCGTAGCTATTGGGTCTAAGGCTGAGCAAGGTTCATCCATTAGAATAATATCTGGATTTACGGATATAGCTCTTGCAATACACAATCTTTGTTGCTGTCCCCCCGAGAGGCCTGTTCCCGCATCGTTTAATCTATCTTTAACCTCATCAAAGAGAGCTGCTTTTTTTAGACTGTTAACAACAATTTCTTCTAAATCAGATTTATGTTCTGCAATTCCATGTATTCTTGGGCCATAAGCAACATTTTCAAAAATAGATTTTGGAAAGGGGTTCGGCTTTTGAAAAACCATACCCACGCGTTCTCTTAGTTGTTCAACTTGCATGTCTGGTGCATAAATATCGTTGCCATCGATTTCTATTTTTCCTTGTACTTTGCATATATCAATAACATCGTTCATTCTATTTAAGCATCTAATAAAGGTTGATTTGCCGCATCCTGATGGACCTATCAAAGCGGTGACTTGTTTTTCTTCCATGTACATGGACACGTCGAAGAGTGCTTGTTTCTCTCCATAATGAACATTTAAGTTGTGCGCTTTTATTTTTATACTTTTCATGTTCTCTTTTACCATTTTGTTTCAAATTTTCTTCTAATTAATACTGCAGCTAGATTCATTAAAATTAAAAATCCAAGTAACATCATAATTGTAGCTGAAGTTTTTTCAACATAACCTCTTTCTGCGCTTTCTGACCATAAATAAACCTGAACTGGCAAAGAGGCAGAAGCGTCCAGCGGTGTTTGTGGAACATCTACAACAAATGCCACCATACCAATTAATAATAATGGCGCAGTTTCTCCAAGTGCTTGAGCAAGGCCTATAATCGTACCTGTTAATGCACCAGGCATTGCTACAGGAACTACATGATGCATTACTGCTTGCATTTTGGTTGCTCCGACTGCTAATGCACCTTCTCTTATTGATGGCGGCACTGCCCTTAATGAGGCTCTAGTTGCAATAATTATTGTTGGTAGGGTCATTAAAGATAAGACTATGCCTCCAACCAGAGGTGTTGACCTTGGCAATCCAAATGTATTTAAAATAATACCAAGCCCCAATAAGCCAAATACAATAGAAGGTACCGCTGCTAAATTATTAATATTAATTTCAATAAAATCGGTAACTTTATTTTTTGGTGCAAATTCCTCAAGATAAATAGCTGCAAAAATTCCAATAGGAAAAGACAAAATCAAAACTACCAAAATTGTGAATAAAGAACCTACTATTGAACCTCCTACTCCTGCCAGTTCAGGTTCTCGGCTGTCACCCCTCATTAAAAATGGTAGATTGAATTCATAGCTGACAAGTCCCCTATCTACAAGGTCATCAAAAAATAAAAGTTGAATATCTTTAATTCTTCTTTTGTCTTCATCTAAGTCCCTTGGGTAGTTTCCTTTATTAACCTGATCTACATCGTCGGAGGCAGTTAAATATATTGTTTCTGTTTCATTTATATTTGACTTATTCGATTTTAAAAATTCTCTTATTTCTTGCTCAAATTCAATACTGAATAATCGTATCAACATTTTCTTATCTTTTTTCTCTTCAATATCTGGAAAAAGTCTATAAATAGCCTTTTTGGAAAAAGAATACATTGACAGGTTGTTAATATCCTCTGAACTCATCTCAGAAAATTGTGTCGTGTCTTCAATAAGATTTAAAAAAGGTACATCTACCTGGATAACAGTTCTATAAAATGCTGAATAGCCAGATGAAAATATGTTTAGAAATAAAATAAGCACCCATGCAAGCGCAAAGCTCATTGCACCAATACAATAAATCCTAAATCTTTTCTCTGAATTGAGCCTTTTATTTAAACTATTTATTCTTTGTTCTATTCTATCAGTCATATCTCTCCGTATATTTTTTTACGACCTGTAAAGCTATAAAATTTAGAGCCAAAGTAACAACGAACAAAGTTAAACCCAGAGCAAAAGCTGACTGTGTTTTTGGGCTATCAAATTCTTGATCACCGATTAAAATAACAACAATCTGAGTAGTAATTGTAGTTGCCGCATCAAGTGGATTAGCTGTTAATTTTGCATTTAATCCTGCAGCCATAACAACAATCATTGTCTCCCCAATTGCTCTTGAGACAGCTAATAGAAATGAACCGACAATGCCTGGCAAAGCAGCTGGCAATAATACTTTTACAATTGTTTCCCTTTTGGTTGCTCCCATGGCATAAGAGCCTTCCCTTAAACTCTGAGGTACAGATTTTATTACATCATCAGAAAGTGATGAAATAAATGGTATTATCATTATTCCCATAACAAATCCCGCAGCTAGAGCGCTTTCAGAAGAGACAGTTAGTCCAGCACCCTGACCGATATCTCTCACTAAAGGCGCGACAGTTAACGCTGCAAAAAATCCGTATACAACCGTTGGAATGCCAGCAAGAATTTCAATAATTGGCTTAGCCCAATCTCTGACTTTTGGAGAAGCGTATTCAGACATATAAATGGCTGTGAGTAAGCCAACTGGGACTGAAACACACATTGCAATTAATGCAATAAGAAATGTTCCAGCAAATAATGGAACAGCGCCAAATGCATTGGCCAAGTCTCTTGTATCAAGATCTCCAGCTTCTCTAACAAAAACTCTTTGAGGACTCCAATTTAATCCAAATAAAAAATCGGTTATTGGAACTTGAGAAAAAAAACGCAACGTTTCATATAATAAGGAAAAAATTATTCCAACAGTAGTCATAATAGCGACAAGTGAGCATGTAAAATACAAGACTATTAAAAATTTCTCGACAATTTTTCTAGAATTAAGTTTGTGATTAATATTGAATATTGAGTAAAGTACAAGTAAGCCTGAAAACCCAAGAACTGTAACATAAGTTAAGTTTTCACTCGTCTTATTAATATAATTTAATTTATTTACGGCGCCATCTATAAGAATAGTATTTTCATCAAAAAGTTTTATGCCCATTGCAGTGTTTTCGATTTGGGTAAATAATAAACTTAGTTCTGTTTCTGTATAACTGCCAAGTGCTATGAAATCACTTAATACATATTGCTCAATAAAAAATGATTTAAACGAGGTAATCATCAACAGTATCAACAGCGCCGGCACAACAGCCCATAGAGCTACGTAGTACCCATAATAATGACTAAGTGATTTAAGATTTTTTTGATTTGAAGTCCTAAGATTTTTTGCTCTTAAATTTCCTAGAAAATAGCTGGTGATACCAATTAGAATAATTAAAGCAATTAATATAAATCCCATACTTCACCATAATGCTTATTCAACAACTGAGACAAGCATAACTTGCCTCAGTTGTGGATTAATCAAGTCTTTTAGTCTAGATCGAGTGTTTCTAAGTTAGCAACTCTTGATCTTATATCAGATGCATCACCATCAGATAATGCAACTAAACCGATATCAGTTAGATATCCATCTTCGCCCATTGCATCAGGGCTTGTGAAAGCTTCAAGAAACTCTTCAATTCCTGGCACAACACCTACGTGAGCTTTTTTCACGTAAAACTGTAATGGTCGTGCAATTGGGTAAGAATAATCCTGGATACCGGCAAGCGTTGGCTGAATTCCAGTTATCGAAGCAGATTTAATTTTATCTTCGTTAGCTAAAAGATAGCTGTAACCAAAGTAACCAAATCTTTCTGGATCCTCTGATAATTTTTGAACTATTAAAGTGTCATTTTCACCAGCTTCAATAACTCTTCCATCTTCTCGCACTACTGCACATTTTTTCTTTGCCTTTTCACCGGCATTTTCCCAAAGTGTGTATGCGCCTGCTGCTTTGCAACCTTTTTTCATAATAAGTGAATTCCAAGCATCTCTTGTACCAGATGTCGGCGGTGCAACTAGAATTTCAATTTTATGATCAGGTAATGAAGCATCAATGTCAGACCATTTTTCATATGGGTTATCAATTAAATTTCCAGCAATGACATTACCCTCGCCATCTTTTGCAACATTAGCGGGTACTTTTTCTGCAATTGCTAAAAATAAATGCTCTTGCGTAAAGTCTGCATCGGCAGCATCTAAGCTATGAGCAAGCGTCAAGCCGTCATTACCAATTGTAATTTCAATTATATCAGTAACGCCATTTTTAGCGCATAATGCCTTTTCTTTACTTTTAATTTTACGAGACGCATTGGTAATATCGGGGTGATCGGTACCAACTCCAGCACAGAATAATTTCATTCCACCGCCCGTACCAGTACTCTCAATCACTGGTGTATTAAATTCAGTCTTACCAAATCTCTCAGCAACTACGGTTGCATAAGGGTATACAGTCGACGAACCAACGATTTTTATAGTATCTCTAGCTTGAGAACTGAATGTAAAAATTGATGAAGCGAAAACTGCAATAATCATTATTTTGATTAATCTCATTATTTTCTCCATTAAGGTTTAGAATCGTCAATAAATTATTTTGACTTGGTTACATGTTTATAACAGTTTTATTACAGTTTTATGAATGTCAGTTTATTGTTGATAGTTTAAATAACTGTTTTTATTAAGATATTTAAAGGGAAGATAAATTAATGTGAATATAATAACTGTTAACACAGCCAAATAAGGAATGTGCATTGGAGGAGATGGAAATATATCTAAAAGTGTGTTCGCGGCAGGCGTTATCATTAAATACCAATAATTTACACCTTTAAAGAATTGAGAAATATAAATATTTAGTCCATAAATTATAGGTAATAAACAAACGGCAAACAAAAGAACTCGTAAAACTGACCACCAGGTTAATTGAACCTTCGTACATACACAGGCATATATTACACCAAGCAGTAATAAACCATGACCGAAATAATAAGTAATATACTCTGCATCAGGAAATGAGAAATCCAAATCTGGTGTAATGATTGCAAGGAAATTTCCACTTAATCCAAAAAAATAACCCACTTCGAAAAAAAATTTAATCTTTGTATACACATATAATCCAATTGATATTGCAGCTATATGGCAAATGTGCAATGGCAATACTTCGTAAATAGAATGATCATAAAATATCACTCGATAAAATGGCTTTATTATCTCATGAGAAATTAATATAAAACCAATTAACAAAAAAATTGATCTAGTTACATTTTTATTATTTATAAATCGAACAAAGAAAGGAAATAAAATTGAAATAATCACAATTGTGAAAATTGTTGCCAAATGATGATAACCAAACAAAACAAATTGAGTCGCCATATCTTATTTTAACCAAGATTTGTTAAACTATTATTGCACCTTATGAAATGGGTGCAATAGGCAATTCTACTGAAAATGTACTGCCTTGATTTATTTCACTTTTTATATCTAAATGTCCTCTGTGCTTATTTAAAATATGTTTAACTATGGTTAACCCTAAACCCGTTCCACCGATTTCTTTTGATCTTGCTGCATCTACACGGTAAAAACGTTCAGTTAATCTTGCAAGATGTTTAGGATGAATGCCTTCGCTTTCATCTTTAACGCTGATTTTTGATACAAGTTGTGGAAACAGTTTTTTATTATCACTATAATCAGTTTGCTTTTTGATTTTTTCTGCCAATATATCTATTGAGCTGTTTAGTTTTCCATATTTAATCGAATTATCTATAATATTTGTAAAGACCTGCACCAACTCATCTTCATTTCCCAATACAAATAAACCCTCACTAAGTTGATGGTTGACTCTTATTTTAATATTCTTTGTCAATGCGTATTCTTTAAGACTTTCAGCCACATTATCTATTGTTTTCAATAAATTAACTTTTTTGGTTGGATGAATATGCTCATCAGACTCTATTTTAGATACGACAATTAAATCATCTATCAGTCTTTTCATGCGAATTGTTTCTTTATCCATAATACCAAGAAACTTAGACATAGATTTTTGATCATCTTTTGCTGGACCTCTTATAGTCTCCAAAAAACCCATGATTGTAGCAAGAGGTGTTTTTAGCTCATGACTTACGTTTGCAATGAAAGAAGAGCGTACTCTTTCAATATTTTTTAAAGGAGTTATATTTTTCATGAGAATAACATAATTGTCTCTTGTGTTAGTTAATTGGAGATGATTTTTCTCATAACTAATCTCCACATTGTAAAAATTTGTTGATCTAGGTGATAAACTTCCGTAATCACTATTATATTCAATTATTTCTGTTTCTTTATTTTTATATACATTTTCTAATGCCTCTAAAACTATTGGGCTTCTAATTAAGTTTGTTATATTTTGACCAGTATAATTATTTTCAAATAAATCTATTGAATGGGAATTTTGAAAAACAATTTTTTGATCGGAATCAAGAACGATTATTGCATCTTCTAGCTTATTAAGAATAAAACTGATATTTTCCATTGATTAAACAAATATAATCTTTTGTGATAATTTTTTGTGCTTTGAAAGCATTAAAATAAATTTATTAAATCTACTGTTTAAAAGTTCTGAATAGTTTTTTGGGATAGAAAATATCAAATTTGAATCTTTTACATAAATACTGATATTGCTGTAATTAAAATTAGATAATTTTCCAATTTCATATACAATTCTTAAGAATAATCCAAGCTCAATACTGCTTAATAATTTATTTTTATTTATAACTTCTCTATAATCTTTTATCTCATTTAGATCTATTCCATTGTGAAAAACATAAATAACAGTAGCGAGTGTAACTCTGTCAGAATGGCTAAACTTTAATATTTCTGATTTTAATATTTGTTTAAATACAAACAATCCCCTCTCGTCACGAGCTATACTGTCTCCCGTTGATAAATAACTTATAGAGGACACTCTTATTCTTTTATTTAAATAGGATTTTCTTTTAAAAAAATTATTTGTGAATAATTTAATATTCTCATAATTTACGGCACTAGGATTTAATTCGTTAGAAATTGCAGCAACTTTTAATGATTGATATTCAAGCGGATCGCTATTTGAGCTTAAGCTTAATTTATTAGAAATATAACCTTCTCTGATAGCTGTGTATGAAATAACTACTTGCTTAGCAGAGGCCTTATTTATTATTTCCATCGCGACCTTGGCTGCGTATCGTATAAATGGTGTTTTATCTTTTGTAATTAATGAATATTGTTGCAAATCCTTTTTTTTAAAATTTGAAACTTCTTCAAGCATTGATACAAAGTTGTCAAAATCAGGTTTGAAATGATGAATGACTTTGAGAGGATAGCTGTACTTATCAAAATATAATTTAACTAAAGCTCTCCACGTGCCGCCTGTAAGGATTACCCTTTTAAACTTATTTTCATTAAGCCATTCAGTATTTTGTAGAGAGTTTTTGAATTTTTCTATTATTTTTTTATTTTTAGTTTTTGCTCTGTGAACACCTAGAGGCAAAGACAATGTATTCATTATTTCTTTCTTTTTAACTTCTGCGAGTTCTAAGCTGCCACCGCCGAGATCGGCAACGAGACCACTTGATTTTTTTAGGCCAACAATACACCCCATGGCAGAAAATTTTGCTTCTTCATCGCCAGTTAATACATGTATTTTCTTTTTAAAAATATTTTCTACATCAGCAACAAATGATTCTCTATTTCTAGCAACACGGACAGCTTCTGTTGCAAAAATTTCAAAATTTTTAATATTTGATGAGTCTATCAATTCCTTTATATAATAGAACGCATTCATTGCTCTTTTTATAGAGTCTTTATTAAGCTTATTGTTTTTAATTAGATCTTTACCTAACCCACATGAAATTTTTTTATTAAAAATAGCTATCTGATTATACCTAAAGTTTTCAAAAATTTGAAAACGAACTGTATCAGAGCCAATATCAATTATTGCAATGCGTTCGTCTTTAAAAAATAATTTTTTTTTGGGAATTAAATTATTCATAACGCATCAGAGAGAGTAGTTTCTTCGGCTTTCTATTTCCTTTTAATTTTCCTCTACCTGACAAACTTGGATTTGACATGAAGTATTTATGTGCATTAAACGTCTTACCTTTTTGTTTAACTCTTTTGTATGTGCCATCATCGTTCATTATCCACGTTTGCTCATTATCTAGGAAATTGGCAACCATTATTTGATTCAATATTTGCTCATGGACAGTGGAGTTCTTTATGGGGGTTAATATTTCAACTCTTCTATCCAGATTTCTAGGCATAAGATCAGCTGATCCAATTAAAACGGTGTTGTTTTTTGATGGTATATTAGATTCGTTTGCAAAACAGAAGATTCTAGCATGCTCTAAATACCGGCCAATGATACTTTTAACAACAATATTTTCAGAAAGTTTTTTAACTCCTGGTCTTAAGCAGCAAATTCCTCTAATGAACAATTCAATTTTTACTCCCGCTGCAGAAGCCTCATAAAGCTTGGAGATCATTTGAGGGTCAACCAAAGAGTTCATTTTAAGCCAGATACCAGATGGTTTACTTTTCTTTGCATTTTTAATTTCATTATCAATCATTGCATTAATTTGATTTCGCATTGCGGGTGGAGAGAGCACTATATCATTTAATTTCATTGGAGAAGCATACCCAGTCATGTAATTAAAGATTCTTTCAATATCTTTGCAGATTTTTTCATCTGCTGTAAATAATGACAGGTCTTCATAAGTTTTAGCGTTTTTTGGATGATAGTTTCCTGTGCCAACATGTACATAGCTTTTTAATTTGCCTGCTTCTCTTCTGATAATTAGGCTTGCCTTTGCGTGCGTCTTCAATTGAGCAAAACCGTATACAATTTGAACTCCTGATTTCTCCATTTGATTGGCAAGAGCTAAATTAGATTCCTCATCAAATCTTGCTTTTATCTCAACAACAGCTGTAACACTCTTACCGTTATCTGCTGCTTTTGTAAGGGCTTTTATAATTGGACTATCAGCAGTGGTTCTGTAAATCGTTTGTTTAATTGCTACTACTTTTGGATCTATAGCGGCCTGATTTAAATAATCAACAACGACATCAAAAGTTTCATATGGATGATGGACAACAAAATCTTTTGATCTGATGGCAGCAAAACAATTATTATCAAATTGCTTTAACCTTTCAACAGGTCTTGAAATAAATTTTTTAAATTTTAATTTTGGTCTATTTAAATTATTTATCTGCGATAAATCTTGTAAACCAACATGCTTTGATAGAGCAATGACTTGCGCATCTTTAAGATTCAAATTTTTTTTTAAAAAGT
This sequence comes from uncultured Pelagibacteraceae bacterium, assembly GCA_902580665.1. Classification (GTDB taxonomy): domain Bacteria; phylum Pseudomonadota; class Alphaproteobacteria; order Pelagibacterales; family AG-422-B15; genus CACNXQ01. The sequence continues at coordinate 53,665 of CACHLP010000003.1, forward strand.
TTTTCTTTTTAGATGATATATTTTTTAAAATTTCTAGCCTTACTATTTCCCCTCTTTTTCTTTTTGTTAATGCTTTTTCAAAGTATTTAATAACATCTTCATCGTCTTCATATTCGTAATCGATATCACTGTCTCTTATAACTCTGAATATTGCACTATCCAACAATTTAGAATTTGGGAATAGATCTTTAAAAAAATATCTAATAATATCTTCAACAAATAAATAGTATTCTTTTTTACCCTCTTGAATAAACACAAGTCTGTTTAATGCTCGCGGAACAATGATTACCGAATTAAACGGTTTATTTGAACCTCCTGCCACTAAACTCAATGAAATACACAGTCCTTCATTTGGAATAAATGGAAATGGATGCACTGGGTCAATTGAAATTGGCGTTAATATAGGCAGTATTTCTTCATTAAAAAGTTTCTTTAGATTTTTTCTCAATCTTATATTTAATTTATTAGGCGTAATATGAATTATTTTTTCTGCATTTAATTCTCTAACAAGCTTTCTAAAAGAAACATCCTGACTCTTAAATATTTTAGCAGATGCATTTTGTGCTGCTTTTAATTGCTGATGTCCAGTCATGCCGTCATGGCTTATTTTGTTTGGATTATTTTCTATTTCATCCAAAAGACTTGGTATTCTTACCATATAAAATTCGTCCAGATTACTTGCAGAAATTGAGAGAAAATTAACTCTTTCGATTAACGGCACTTTAGCATCATTAGCCTCATCTAAAACTCTTTGGTTAAAAAGAAGCCATGATAATTCTCTGTTTAAGAACTTATTGTCTGAATTTGTATTTTTTCTTATCATTATTAGAGTGATGAAGCATTTATATCTATTGAGACACGCTAAATCAAGTTGGGATGATCCTAGTTTAACTGATTTTGGGAGACCTCTTTCAAAAAGAGGAAAAAACAATTGTAATAAAATTGAAACATTTCTTTCACAAAAAAAAATAATACCTGATATTTCCTATGTTTCATCTGCAAGAAGAACTGTTGATACATTTAATTTAGTTCTTGGAAAAATACTAAAGGCAACTTCGAAGGTTGTTTTTAGCAATAAATTGTATTTATGTGACGAAATCTACCTTTTTGACTTAATCAAAAACACTGAAAATAATTATTCAAATATTTTAATCGTTAATCATGAGCCCACAATTCGAAATTTAACAATGGATTTAAGTGTACCCACCAAAGATGAAAAATACTTAAATATTAAAAATAAATTTCCAACTGGTAGTCTTGCAATATTAAAATCTGATTTAAAAGATTGGAGTGATTTAAAATATAATTCATTTAAAGTTACAGATTTTGTTCGACCTAGATTCTTATAGATTATATTGATGCAGCGTAATCAATTATGCTATTTTGAATTTTTATTAATACATCGTTATCGGAGGTTGATTTTATCCAATTATTATTTTTTATTTAAAATTTATTAAGATGAATACTGTATAAAAAAATTTTTTTTCGAAGTGTTGTTATTTTGCAACGCGTGATACAGTTTGATGTGACAAAAACAGCTTAGAAACCTCCTGCCAATCAAACTTTTTACTATAATTTATACAATCTGTACGACTCACTTTTCTCGCCTTATCAATTGAATTAATTAAATTATGATCAAGACAATTATGTTTAAAATTATCAAAAACATCAATTGGACCTGGAACAGGATATGCGGCCACAGGAAGTCCACTGGCGAGAGCCTCGATCATGACCATTCCAAACGTATCTGTTTTACTTGGAAATACAAAGATATCTGAAGATGCATAGCACTGGGCCAGTTCATTTCCTTTCTTCGCTCCTACAAAAACTGCATCTGTATATTTTTTTTCTAATTTTTTCTTAGAGGGTCCATCACCTACAAGTAGTTTTGTGCCTTTTAAATTTAATTTAAGAAAATCTTCTAATGATTTTTCCTTAGATATTCTTCCTACATATAAATAAATTGGTTTTTCTAAATTGAGATCAATCTTGTTCTTCGGATTAAAAGCTTTTATATCAACGCCCCTGGACCATTTAACTGTCCTTTTAATTCCATGTGAATTAAGTTCATCTATAATTGAATTAGAGGATACCATTACTGCGCTAGAATTTTTGTGAAACCATTTCAAAATTTTATATGTAAAAGATACAGGTATCTTAGCCATCGTGTTTATATATTCAGGAAATTTTGTACAATACGAGGTTGTAAACGCATAATTATTCTTTGAACAATAATTCCTAACCGCTAAGCCAATAGGTCCCTCTGTAGCAACGTGTATAAAGTCAGGCTTAAACTTCTCAATGATCACGCCAATTTTGAACCAATGATTAATCGCAAGTTTTATTTCAGGATAAATAATCAGTGGAATTGTAATAAATTTATCTGGAGTTATGTACCTAACCTCATGTCCTTGACTTGTAAGTTCATCACCAAGTGTTTGATAAGTTCTAACAACACCATTTATTTGAGGGAGCCATGCGTCTGATGCGATGAGTATTTTCAATTAACTTAATACCTTTACGGAGTCCTTATGTTTGTTGATAATTTCATACTTTTCAGCGATATCTTTCCAGAAAAGAATTTCCATTGATCCATCAAAATTTTCTATCATAAAGGAGCAACTTTCTACCCAGTCCCCATCATTATAGTAATGAACTCCATTTATTATTCGATGTGAAGCATGGTGAATATGTCCGCAAATAACTCCTTTTAGATTTTTCTTTTTTGCATAACCTGCAACTATTTCTTCGTACTTATTAATGTAAGAAACAGCATTTTTTACTTTTAATTTTAGATACTTTGAAAGCGACCAATATTTCAAACCCAATAATAATCTTAATTGATTAAATCTTCTATTTAGCCATAAAGCTAAATCGTATGCGCTAGCGCCAAGATGGGCTAACCAGGGTGCGATATTGATAATTGAGTCAAATTTGTCTCCATGCAGTATAAGATATTCAGATCCATCTACTGTCTTATGTTTGATTTCATTAACTACTCTAATTTCGCCTAGTGTTATTGGCACAAATTTTCTAACAAGCTCATCATGATTTCCTGATACATAAAACACTTTAGTTCCATGTCGTGCTTTTCTTAGAATTTTTTGTATTACATCACTGTGACTTTGTGGCCAGTACCATCTATTTTTAAGTCGCCACCCATCTATAATATCTCCAACTAAGTATAGGTAATCTGATCTGGTATTTTTTAAAAAATCAAGCAACTGTTCAGCTTGACAGCCTTTTGACCCTAAATGAATATCTGAAATAAATATGGAACGATATTTTAAGAGAGGAATAACATTATTTTTTTCGTTGACCATAAATTTGGTAAAAAAGAATCAATCTACATTACATTACCAATAATTTATGAAAGATTTGTTAAGCCATACTTTCTAGAAATCTGTCATAAAATTTTAATATTCTTGTAATTTTTATGACAAAATTAAAAATTATAATTTAATCATTGAGTAACTAGACAGAAGACTGAACTTCCTCATTTAATCCTCCACCCTTCCAAATATAAATGGGGAAGTTCTTCTCTTATTTCAATTAGGGTATTTGTATATTGGGATCATTATAAGAAAAAAGAGGAAAAATCAGGATTTTATAAAAAAAAAGACCCGTCCAAGTATAAATTGAACAGGTCCTTAATTTATAGATTAAGTATGTTTAAAATGTTCTACCAATTCATGGATAATTAATACAGCTCCTAAGATGATTAAGATTATTTCAGTAATTGATTTATTGTTAATCAGTCTCACCAATGCAGGAAATAGAAATGAAATTGCAAAGATTGATGTAATTGAAATTAGATGATGAAAACCAAATAATGTAAATTCTGACGTCATATCTTTAATAGATTCAGGACTTTAAATTATTTTAAATAATAAATCGAAATCAATAAATAAGTATAAGAATTTAAATAATTCACATTTTTGAAACATTTAAATGTGTTATTTAATGTATTGTTTAGTAGCTATGATCTATTTTTTTTAAAAATGAAGAATGGTCTAACCTAAGTAATATTGATGGCCCATTTAACGCTTCATCGGGCGTACGGTGCAAAATGCCTTCACGAAAGCCTCTGAACACTGCAACATCCCATTGACGTATGTGTCTTAAGGCTGATGTATCTTTTACAATATGCTCATTAGGCTCACCGCTTTCAAAAGCAGTTCTATCTGCGGCTATATCAGGTATCCACTCAGTCCCTCTCCCAGCATAAGTTACAAGCAAACGTTTTGGAACATTGTCTACATGGTATCGACTGCATCCACGCTCAGTACCAAGCCAAAATGCAACATCTTTAATGTTCTCAAGCTCACTAAATGACTTGCATACGTCTTCCATGTCACTAAGCCATTGTTTGAAAAATTCATTGGCTCTCAAGTCTGGAGAAAGAGTATTTTCAAGCAGTTTTGCTATATCTGATTTTGCAAAGAGTTTACGGACAGCTCCTGATACTTGAAAAGGTTTCTTCATTAATTCATTGAAAAACTCATCCCCACCAGTAAGGGCATTTCTCTCTACAATCCCAAGCTTGAATTGAGACTTATTGAAGTTTTTTAGAGACTCGAGATTGTCAGTTAAAAAAATTCCCTCTGGATTTCTCATTGACTGCCTTATCTTGATAAGCTCCTAACAACTTTCAAATGATGATGCCATATCGCTTATAAGATCAAAATACAGATCTTTTCCAGGCTCTAGTTCAGCTCCTAACGGATCAAGAACTGCAGCCTTCACGCCTGTGTCACTTGCAATTGTCTCCGCAATCGTTGGATTAAACTGAGGCTCAGAGAATAGGCAGTTAACGCCCTCGTGTTCAATGACCTCTCTAATTTCAGCAAGCTGCTTTGCACCTGGCAATACTTCAGGATTTACTGTGAGTGCGCCGATTACTTCGATTCCAAAACGTTGCTCAAAATATTGATAAGCATCATGGAATACAACATAAGTGGCATCCTTATTTATCTTGCCTCTTGTATCATTTATAAGTTGATTAAGTTCATTCAGAGCTTTAGCTGCATTTGCTTCATATTTTGATGCATTTGCAGGATCAATTGCTGACATTTCTTTTGCTGCTATTTGAACAATAGTCTTTGCAATTTCAGGATCTAGCCAAAAGTGAATATCAAATTCACCATGGTTATGACCATCATGATGTGCGTGCTCGTCATGTTCATCACCGTGCTCGTCATGTTCGTCACCATGTTCTTCGTGTTCGTCATGCTCGTCACCATGTTCTTCGTGTTCGTCATGCTCGTCACCATGTTCTTCGTGCTCGTCATGTTCGTCACCATGTTCTTCGTGTTCGTCATGTTCATCACCGTGCTCGTCATGGTCATCATGTTCATCGCCATGATCGTCATGATCATCAAATACATTTTTTTCCCTAAATTTGAGCATTTCAATATCTTCGGATTCCATTAATGTGACTTGCTTTGCGTCCTTTGCAATGGACTCAAGAGGTGTCTCTAGAAATGACTCCAAGTCCTCGCCAATCCAAAAAACTATATCTGCATCTTGAAGCATTGTCGCATGAGAAGGCTTTAATTGAAATGTATGGGGAGATGCATTCCCGTCAACTAATAAACCTGGTGTTCCTACTCCATCCATTACATAACTAATCAATGAATGTATTGGCTTAATTGACGCTACAACTTTTGTTTCAGCTTTAGCGTAAGAAATAAACGTTAATAGAGTAATACTAGATAAGATTAATCCAAATTTAAGTTGTAATTTCATAGATATATTGCTTTCATTATGGTTTGAGTATAGCGTTATATTATAACATAAAAATTTATCAAGTATTTTCTCATGAGTAATAACGAAGTTTTAGTAAAGGTATCAAACGCTGGTCTCTATAAAAATGGTAAATGGCTTGTTAAAAATGTCAGCTTAAATATTAACAGAGGTAAAATTGTCACCTTGATAGGACCCAACGGATCAGGAAAGACGACTACGGCAAAGATAGCGCTTGGATTATATAAAAATATTGAAGGCTCAGTTGAAAGATTAACAAATAAAATTTCTTATGTGCCTCAAAAAGTTTCAATTGATTGGACCTTGCCAGTTAGAGTACTGGATTTTATGATTCTTACTCAAGATCTTGAAGAAAAAGAAATAACCGATGCGTTAATTTTGACAGGCGTTGAAAAACTTAAACATAGCAATCTCCGAGACCTATCTGGTGGTGAATTTCAACGAGTACTACTTGCCAGAGCTATTGCAAAAAAACCAGAATTATTAGTACTTGATGAACCTGTTCAAGGAGTAGACTTCACTGGTGAAGTTGCCTTGTATGGCTTAATTAAAAAAATTTCTGAAACATTAAAATGTGGGATACTACTTATATCACACGATCTTCATGTTGTTATGTCTGCCACCGATCATGTGGTTTGTCTCAATGGACACGTATGTTGCTCTGGATCTCCTGTAGATGTTGCTCAAAATAAAGAATATAAAGAGCTCTTTGGTGAAAAGTCTTCTCAACTTCTATCCATATATGAACATGAACATGATCATGTTCATTCATCAGATGGAAAAATAGTTAAGGATATAAATTAAAATGTTCGATGATTTTTTCATTCGAGCGATAGTGGCTGGTGTTGGAATTGCTTTAGTAACAGGGCCACTAGGGTGTTTTGT
>CACHLP010000004.1:0-40000 GCA_902580665.1 uncultured Pelagibacteraceae bacterium
AACCTAACATGGTAATTTCAGGTACAGAAAATAGTCATCAAGCAAATTATAAGGAAGTTGCAGAAAAAACTCTAGATTGCCTAAAATCGTCTGTGCCTGATGAATTGCCAGGTATTGTTTTTCTATCGGGTGGTCAATCTGATATTGATGCAACTGCACACTTAGATGAGATGAATAAAATTGGTGGGCTTAAATGGAAACTAAGCTTCTCTTATGGGAGAGCATTGCAGCAAGCAGCATTGAAAGCTTGGTCGGGTAATGACAGTAATCTAGAGGATGCGCAAAAAGCATTTGGCCATCGTGCAATCATGAACATGAAAGCTTCTTTAGGTGAATGGAGCGAGTCACTTGAGGCTTAATTAAATGAAAATTAATGGAAATTCTGTAAAACCTGGAATGATTTTAGAGCATAAGGGTGAGTTGTGGACTGTTGCCAAATCACAATCTGTAAAACCTGGTAAGGGTGGAGCATTTAATCAGGTTGAAATGAAAAATATTAAAACTGGATCAAAACTAAATGAGAGGTTCAGAGCTTCTGAGGAAGTAGAGCGTGTACGAGTAGATGAAGAAAAGTACCAATATTTATATAAACAAGATGCTAAACTGGTTTTTATGAATACTGAGTCCTACGAACAAATAGAACTAGATTCAGAAATTGCTGGGGATCGAATGGCCTTGATGAGTGAAAATGATGAAGTTATAATTGAAATGTACAATGACAAGGCAATTGGAATACAACTTCCAAAAACACTCTCCTTTATTGTTAATGAAACGGAAGCGGTTGTTAAGGGTCAAACAGCTGCATCCTCAAATAAACCTGCGATATTAGAGAATGGCATAAGAGTAATGGTGCCACCTTTTATTGAGCAAGGCGAGAGAATTGAAATTAACACTGAGGATTTAACCTATTCTAAAAGAATTGACTAATGAGTTACTCAGATCCTTACATAAATGCAATATTCCTTGCTTCAAGAAAAGTAAGTAAAAATCTCATAAGAGACTTCGGAGAGGTTGAAAAATTGCAGGTATCTTTAAAGGGAGTTTCTGATTTTGTCTCTTTAGCAGACACCCGAGCAGAAAAACAAATAATAAAAGAACTTACTTATTCTTATCCTAAAATAAATATTCTTGCTGAAGAAAATGGAACTATAGAAAACTCAGACGAAAATATAAGATGGATAATCGATCCTATCGATGGTACGAGTAATTTTGTTTTTAGTATTCCCCATTTTGCAATTTCAATTGCCTTAGAAAAAGACAATGAAATTATTGTAGGTGGAGTGTATCAGCCGCTAACAGATGAATTTTTTTGGGCGGTAAAAGGTAGGGGCGCCTTTTGTAATAACCTAAGACTGAGAGTATCGTTAAGGGAAAACTTAGAAGACTGCATGATTGGAACAGGCATTCCTCACAGAGGAATGAAAGGACATGAAGATTATCTGCCTGGACTTAAAACAGTAATGAAAAATGTAAGCGGAGTAAGAAGATTAGGAGCTGCATCTTTGGATCTAGCATATGTTGCTGCAGGCAAGTATGACGGTTATTGGGAAAAAAACTTAAAGCTCGTTGATATCGCTGCAGGATCATTAATTGTAAAAGAGGCAGGAGGAAAAGTAACTGACTTTGAAGGAAGAGAGGGTTATCTTAAATCAGGAAGTGTTCTTGCAACTAACTTTAGAATCCATGACCAACTTCAAAGAATAATTTAATTATATTTTTATACCAAATCTATTTAAAATTTTCTTTTCAAAGTTCCAAAAATATTGAAATTGTCCAAAAGGAAGGGCAACTAATAACAATAATATTTGATATATAAAAAATAAAAAAATAACTCTGATTGGCCAAAATATAATTGGATTTAAGTCTTCCTCTTGCAAGCCAATGATTTTAAAAAATTCTATTGTTATATAAAGTGACAATGATCCTGTGATTGCAAATACTATCATTATTAGAGTAAACTGCCAAAAACTCATTATATTGAGCCTTTTCATCATTGCATAAACTATTCTCATAGAAATTCACTAAATAAATATTGATCAGAATTATTATATAGGTTAATTAACCTCAAAATTAACTAAATAAAATGAAAAAAGATAAACATCCAAATTATCACACAATTAACGTTGTAATGACAGATGGCACGAAGTTTGAAACTAAGTCTACATGGGGAAAAGAAGGAGATACAATGTCACTTGATATAGATCCTTTATCTCATCCTGCATGGACTGGTGGGCAGCAAAAAATTCAAGATAAAGGTCAAGTAAGCAGATTTAAGAAGAGATTTAGCAATCTTAAAACTTAAACCTGAAACCTTGAAATCAAGTTAATTATCACAATATATATTCTGCTGATGGCAATAATGTATCAGCAAAATTTGCCTAGCTTAATATAAGTAGGCTATAACTTTTAATCGCTTAAGGAGGATTAAACTATGACTACATTTGACTTATCGCCACTACTGCGCTCAAGCGTAGGTTTTGACGCATTTGACAATATTTTTGACTCTGTTTTTAATATTAACGAGACTGGAAGTGCATACCCGCCTTACAATATTGTGAAATCGGGTAATAATTATACCATAACACTTGCAGTAGCTGGTTTTTCAATGTCTAACTTAGACATTTCAGTTCAAGAAAATGAGCTAATAATCAGTGGAAAGACCAATGATTCTGAAAATAATGTTGAGTTCTTGCATAAAGGTATTGCTGGCAGAAGTTTTGAAAGAAAATTTCGATTAGCTGACACTATCAAAGTATCTGATGCAAACTATGAGAATGGTTTATTGCATGTATTTCTTGAAAGGGAAATTCCAGAACATCAAAAACCTAGAAAAATAGAAATTAATAATAAAATTAATTAATATTAATATGGAGCTGCTGATAATATTTAGCAGCTCCTCTATATTTTTATGAAAGCAATTACTTATGACAAGTTTGGAGGCCCTGAAGTCCTATATATATCTGACAACATAGAGACACCAAAGGTTAGTAATGAAGAAGTATTAATTAAAGTACATGCAGCAGGAATTAATAGACCAGACATATTGCAACGCAAGGGGCAATATCCACCCCCTAAAGGCGCTTCAGAGATACTTGGACTAGAGGTTTCAGGAACTATTGTAGATTGTGGTGAAGGTATTCATAAAGAATTTCTTGACAAAAATGTTTGTGCTCTACTTACTGGTGGTGGATATGCTGAATATGTGAAATGCCATAAATCAACAATACTACCTGTTCCCAAAGGAATTTCGCTTAGTGATGCTTGCACTATCCCTGAAACTTTTTTTACTGTATGGACAAATTTATTTGACCTTGCGAAACTTAAAAGAAATGAAACACTGCTTATTCACGGCGGCGCTAGCGGTATTGGGTTAACCGCTGTTTCAATGGCAATGGCTTTTGGAGTGAAATGTATTGTTACAGTAGGATCTGATGAAAAAGAAAAGTATTTAAATTCTCTAAATGTAGAACGAGTAATTAATTATAAGACTGATGATTTTGAAAAAATAATTCTCAACGAGTATAAAGGTATTGATGTAATTTTGGATATGGTAGGAGGAAATTACTTCCAAAAAAATCTAAATATAATGAAACGTTTTGGAAGACTAATTAATATTGCATATCTTCAGGGCTCAAAGATTGAAGCGAATCTTCTTCCAATTATGTTAAAGAGATTAATCATTTCGGGATCTACTTTAAGAACAAGGGCAAATAAAGAAAAGGCTGAAATAGCTGAAAATCTTAAAAAGAATATTTGGCCATTGATAGAAAATAACAATATTAAACTTCATATTGATAAAAAATTTGATATCAGTGATGTATCAAAAGCTCACCAATACATGGAAAATAATAAAAATATAGGTAAATTACTGCTAAATTTTGAGTAAAGCTTTAAAAAAATGATAAACTAACATATAAGGATTTTCTTAATTACAGATTATGAAAACAAAAAAATTACCACTTATGCCAAAAGCTACTGCAATTTGGCTTGTAGATAACACTTCCCTATCTTTTAAACAGATTGGAGATTTCTGTGGCATGCATGAACTAGAAATCAAAGGTATTGCCGACGGCGAAGTAGGTGCAGGAATTAAAGGATTAAATCCAATTACTAGTGGTCAGTTAACTAAAGAGGAGATTGATAGATGTGTTGCATCTGAAGAAGAAGATCTTCAAATCATTGAAAATGAAATCTCTGAAAAAACAGAACAATCAAAGAAAAAAAAGAAATACACACCTCTATCTAAAAGACAAGATAGGCCAGATGCTGTTTATTGGTTGATTAGAAATCACCCTGAATTAAAAGACTCTCAGGTAGCTCGTTTAGTCGGAAGTACCAAAAATACTATAGATGGAATAAGAAAGAGAACTCATTGGAATATGGCGAACATCAGACCTCAAGACCCAATCGGTCTTGGTCTATGTAGGCAAATAGAATTAGATGAAGCTCTTGAGAAAGCTGAGCGGTCAATTAAGCGTGCTGAAAAGAAAAAAGCAAAAGAAGAAAAGCTAATCTTAGAGGAAATGAATATTCAAAATGAAGAGAATCCCTCCTCAGCAAATATAACTATAGACGAATAAGTTTTATTGATGAAAAGTTTGCCACTCGTTAGCATAATAATGGGAAGTCAATCGGATTGGCCAACAATGAAACATGCATCAAAGATTCTAACTAAGTTTAAAATTAAACATGAGGTAAAGATTGTTTCAGCCCACCGCACTCCGAAACGATTATACAAATATGCTGAAGAAGCTGACAAAAGAGGAATAAAAGTAATAATTGCAGGAGCTGGAGGAGCTGCTCATCTTCCTGGTATGACTGCTTCAATAAGTAATTTACCAGTACTTGGTGTTCCAGTTGAGTCTAAAAAATTAAAAGGATTGGATAGCTTATTATCAATCGCTCAAATGCCTGCAGGTGTTCCAGTAGGGTCACTAGCTTTAGGAGAATCAGGGGCAAAAAATGCTGCCTTATTAGCAATCTCAATATTAAGTGGTGAAGATAAAATTCTTAAAAAAAAATATAAGAGTTGGCGTTTAAAGCAAACTCAATCAGTAAATATCAAACCTAAAAAATGAGTTTAAAAGTTTCCACCGTTGGTATTATTGGTGGTGGACAGCTTGGCATGTTCTTAGCTCATTCATGTAATAAGTTAGGGCTTAAAGCATTCGTTTACTCAGACAGCAAAAGTGTTCCCGCGGAAAAATATGCTGATAAGATGTTCTACGGTTCCTTTGAAGATGTTAAAAGTTTAAAAATATTTAGTAGTGAAGTAGATCTTATAACCTACGAATTTGAAAATGTATCGACAAAAGCTCTTAAAAAATTAAAGAGAAAGAAAATATATCCACCTATTTCTGCACTGACTATTAGTCAGGATAGAAAAAAAGAGAAACAATTCTTCTCAAAAAATAAAATTAACCACGCAGGAATTGGTCTTCTAAATAACAAGAATAGTTTGAAAAAAATAAAAACTTCAATTCAGTATCCTGTAATATTAAAGACAACTAGATTTGGATACGATGGCAAAGGACAAGCATTAGTAAAAAATACCAAAAACTTAGAAAGAAAATGGAAAGAGAATGGTTATCAGGACTGTATTATTGAAAGGAAAATTAATCTTAAAAAAGAAGTCTCAGTTATATGTGCCAGAGACATTAAACGAAATTTTTATTTTTATCCAACATTCGCCAATGTACACAAAAACCATATACTTTGTGAAACAACATCTCCTAGTAGTATAAATACGGAAATTGAAGTTAAATTATTAAAATTATCAAAAAAAATTATAACAAAGCTTAATTATGTTGGATTATTAACGATTGAATTTTTCATTGATAAAGAAAATAATATCTTTGTTAATGAAATTGCTCCAAGGGTTCATAATTCTGGGCATATAACGCTTGATAATGCAAATATAAGTCAATTTGAGTTGCATATAAAAGCCATTTCAGGAAAAAAAATTCTTAAACCCAAAATACTCAAAAAAGGACTTATGAGAAATCTTATAGGCAATGAAATAAAAAGAATAAAAAGAATAAAATCTTTGAGGAAATATAAAGACTTCAAAAAAAAAATTAAGTATGACTATGGCAAAAAGATCGTAATAGGAGGCCGAAAAATGGGTCACATTAATTTTGTCTCATAATTGAATATAATTTTATTTGGCTAGACAAAGGAATTCTAAGATGGTAAAAATCCACAATTTTAAAACGCTCTTAAGGAGGGCAATAAGATAGTTGAAGTAAGTGTAAAAGATAATAACGTCGAAGGTGCTTTACGTATCCTCAAGAAAAAAATGCAAAGAGAAGGCATTTTTAAAGAAATGAAAATGAGAACTTATTTCGAAAAACCTAGCCAGAAAAAATTAAGAGAAAAAGCAGAGAACATTCGTCGATCTAGAAAAATGGCTAGAAGAAAATTGTACAGCTAAGATTAGCTATAAAGCCTTAACAATACCCTCAACCATTTTTTTTGCATCAGAGAAGAGCATCATAGTATTGTCTCTGTAAAATAATTCATTATCTACCCCGGCATAACCTAAACCTCTACCCCTCTTAACAAATAAAACTGTATTTGCATTTTCTACATCAAGGATTGGCATTCCATAAATTGGCGAAGAAGGATCAGTTTTAGCTATAGGGTTAGTTACGTCATTTGCTCCTATTACAAATGCTACATCTGCTTGAGAAAATTCTGAATTGATATCTTCCAATTCAAAAACATCATCATATGGTACATTAGCCTCAGCTAACAAAACGTTCATATGACCAGGCATTCTTCCTGCAACTGGGTGAATTGCAAAAGTTACTTTAACTCCATTTTTTTTTAAGGCATCGGTCATCTCTTTTAATACGTGCTGAGCTTGAGCTACTGCCATTCCATAGCCTGGCACAATGATCACAGATCCGGCATTTTTCATTATAAATGCTGCGTCATCAAAGCCACCCTCTTTTACAGGTCGTTGCTCTACATCTTTATTAACTGCAATATCATCACCCCCGAAACCACCTAATATTACACTTATGAATGATCTGTTCATTGCGGCACACATTATATATGAAAGTATGGCGCCAGATGATCCAACTAAGGCACCAGTAATTATTAGTGCTGTATTTCCAAGTGTAAACCCAATGCCCGCTGCAGCCCATCCTGAATATGAATTAAGCATAGATACAACCACTGGCATATCTGCTCCACCAATCGGAATAATAATAAGAAAGCCTATTAAAAATGATAGTGCGATAATTGTTAAATATATCTTTTGATCTTGATTGAAGCAAAAATATACAATGCCAGCAATAATTATAATCCCAATAAGTAAATTGAGCATATGTTGACCTTTAAATACTATCGGAGAACCAGACATTATTCCTTGAAGTTTACCGAACGCGATCACAGAGCCAGAAAAAGTAATTGCACCTATCACTGCCCCTAAAGACATTTCAACTAAACTTAGAGTTTTTATATTTCCCAAGGTACCAATCTTAAATGCCTCTGGTGCATAAAATGCTGCAAGCGCAACAAATACAGCGGCTAAACCTACTAGGCTATGGAAACCAGCAACCAACTGTGGCATGTCTGTCATAGCAATTCTTTTCGCTATAATTGCCCCTACTATTCCGCCAAATGCAATTGCAACTATAACAAATACGATAGTTTGCACATCTGAAGTAAAGAAATTTACCGAGAATAAAGTTGCTAAAATAGCAATTACCATTCCTAAGATACCAAAAATATTTCCTCTTCTGGAACTTTCTGGAGATGAGAGCCCTCTTAAAGCAATAATAAAAAATACACCAGATACAACATATGCAATGGCAACTAAGTTTGTGAGCATTATTCTTTATCCTCTTTCTTTGGTTTTTTCTTATACATTGCAAGCATTCTCTGTGTTACCAGAAACCCACCAAATATATTCACAGCAGCCAAGAGTACAGCAAGAAAGCCAAAACCTTTAGAGAGATTTCCTAAAAGTGATAGATCACTACTGAGAACTAAAGCAAATAATCCACCAACAATTATAACTGATGATATTGCATTAGTGACTGCCATCAAAGGTGTGTGTAGGGCAGGTGTAACGCTCCATACAACGTAATATCCAATAAAAATCGATAAAACAAATATTGTTAATCTGAAAATATTTGGATCAACTAATTCCATTATATAAACTCCTCATTAGTTATTTCTTTATTCTTAGTTACAAGTATGCCTTTTACAATTTCATCATCCCAATCAATGCTTAATTCCTTTGTCTCACTATCAATTAATAAGTCTAAAAAATTTAAAACATTTTTAGAAAAAAGGGATGAGGCATCTTGAGAAATGGTCGATGTAATATTTTTTACACCTACAACAATTACCCCATTCACATTATTTGTTTCACCTACAGTTGAGCATTCACAATTGCCTCCACTTTCAGCAGCTAAATCAATAATTATTGATCCTGGCTTCATAGAATTAACTTGCTCTTTTGAAATTAATAGTGGAGCTTTCTTACCTGGAATTAAAGCTGTACATATAGCAATATCTTGAGATGCTAAAGTTTCAGAAATTAGATTTGCCTGCTTTAATTTAAATTCTTCACTCATCTCCTTTGCATATCCTCCAGATGTCTCTGCGTCTTTAGCTTCATCACCCTCGACCATCACAAATTTACCCCCTAAGCTTTCAACCTGCTCTTTTGCAGCCATTCTGACATCAGTTGCAGAAACGATTGCTCCTAATCTTTTTGCTGTAGCAATAGCTTGCAATCCTGCAACGCCAGCCCCAAATACCATGACCTTAGCAGGGGCTATTGTTCCTGCTGCTGTCATCATCATGGGCATCGCTTTATTAAAAAGATAAGTAGCATCAATAACAGCTTTGTATCCTGCTAAATTTGATTGTGACGACAAAATATCCATAGATTGAGCTCTCGTTATTCTAGGCATTAATTCCATTGCAAATGACGTTACACCTTTATCTTTCAATTTGATCAGTGTTTCACTATTGTTATATGGATCGAGTGATGCAATTAGTACTGATCCCTCATTCATAAGTGCGATCTCCTCGTCGTTTGGTTTATTAATTTTAAGTATCAAATCAGATTTACTAATATCAGTAATTTCATTGGATATCCTTGCTCCACTTTTAATGTAATCCTCATTAGAGAAATTTGAGTTTAATCCAGCATCATATTGTATGACCACATTAAGACCCCAGTCTTTCATCTTCTTTACAGTATCTGGAGAGGCTGCCACTCTGGAGTCAGAATTACTTTCTTTGAGAATATAAACTTGCATAATGAATAGAATTTACAATAAGAAAATTGCCATAAATACTAGGACTAAGATCACTCCCACAGATCCCCAAACAACCAGCTTTCCGAAAAATGAGTAGGTTTTCTTTTGTTCTGAAATGTCCATAATATTCAGTGTAATATATTTCTTAATTTATAATTTAACAGCATTATTTTTATATAAGTTTTAGCACATAAATTTATTTTATTAAATTTTTACAATGCTTTAGAGGGCTTCGAATGTTCCCAATCTATTACGAGAGATCTCAAGGCTGCAACTAGCGCTAAAGGTTGATCTACCATTATATGATGATGGGCTTCAGGAATATTTATAATAGGAGATTTTTTGTCCATCAGCTCGTGCATATATTTTGCACTTCGACCAGGAAAAAGAAGTGACTTCTCACCTCTAAATATCGCAACCCTACATTTTAAACCCTTAAGCTTATTGCGATACATTGCTTGCCTTTCAGCAAAACTATCACTATTAAAAATTTTCATATAATTTGGATCAAACTTCCATGTCCATCCACCCCTTACCTTTTTAATAGATTTGTCTGCAATATAATCCATTACATAATCAAGTGCATCACTTTGTGAAGGAACAAGTCTAAACCTTTTTCTTATATCTGATTGCTTTTTATAAATTTTATTAGCTCTTATTTTTAAGTCAAATTTTGGTGGCTTCTCTGAGGGAGGCATTATTGCAGTATCCACGATGACAAGGCCGTAAAGAGTTTTTTTCATAGATGAAGCAGCAATTACGCTGCACATTCCGCCTAAACTATGCCCAACTAAAATTGGTTTCTTAAGTTTCTCTTTTTTACAAACTCCAACTATTTCATCACCCCATGACTCAATGGAGTAATTTTTTTTCCAATCACTTTCACCCATACCCCCTAAATTCATTGCTACGACTCTATGCGTTTTCGCAAAATATGGCGCAATAAAATTCCACCATTCAGCGTGCGCCATTCCACCATGAACGAATACTAGTCCAGGATTTTTTTTATCACCCCAAATATTATAAACTATTTTTGTGCCCTTAACTTTAACACAACATATTTCTGGATTTTTAGCGATAGAGTCTTTAAACCATTGAGGCGTATTTGTATTCATAAAGCTAATTTTTCCAATGATTTAACTATTGTTTTATATAATAGCCTTGAAACCCTTTTTATCTTAGTTGAGTTTGAAAGTAAATCATTTCTGACTTCTATTAGTACATTTGGGAGCTTATTACTTAAACCATGCCTATACATACTATCTCCAATCAAATTTCCTTTATAAGGTTTATTGTCTCCAACATTTAGTTTTTGCAATCTTAGTTGATTAATAATAATACGACTTAAATTTTTATCTTCATTTGAAAGAACCCCAAATTCCAAAAGTCTTTTTTTATTCATAAATATTGGATTAAAGGAATGTAAAGACAATATGACTTTAATTTTTTTATTTTGTATAGTTTGTTCTATTTCACGATGATATTTGTTATAAATATTTTCTACTCTTGATCTTATCTCACTTTTACTAAGTCCAATATTTCCAGGAATTATTTTTCTATCTGCTATCTCTGGAATAACGGTTGGATCATCTAAATCTCTATTTAAATCAATGAGTAGTCTTGAATATTTGCCTTGAATGACTTTACATTTGAATCTATTTGATAGATCTAAACTTAGGTCTTTAACTCCAATATCGAAGGCAATATGCTGTTTTAATAAAGCATTTGGAAGGCCTAACTTATTATTTTCTTTAGGTATATAATTAGATGCGTGATCTGCAATTATTAGAATTTGATTTTCTGAGCACGTAACCAAAAGTTAATTAACCTTGGCGAGCTTTCATTCTTGGATTTTTCTTATTAATCACGTAAAGACGGCCTTTACGTTTTATAAGCTTATTATTGCGATCTCTTGTTTTGAGATTTTTTAGTGAACTCCTTACCTTCATGATTGCTGCTCAACTTGAGAAGCATTTGCTTCCTCAGCTCTTTTAAGTTTAACTTTTTTTTGGCGGATGTTATTCTTTTTAGACCTCATTTTATTCAGCCTAGCTTCCCTTACTTTATTTGGCTTTTTCATAACTACTGCGATCTTTTATATAAAAAGTCAAAAAAAACAACATATTATTTATTTGGTGGGCACGGTTGGGATCGAACCAACAACCCCCACGATGTCAACGTGATGCTCTACCACTGAGCTACGTGCCCTAAGATAAAGAAACTATATATATCAATATTTAACAGCTAACTAGAACTATCGGGCAAATCTTTTTAAACCCTCAGGAGTAAACATTGACTCTTTATGTGGCTCATTTAGTCTCCACTGAACTTTAGGAATATCTGCGGATCTAAGGCTTTGGAGTTGATATCTACGTGTTGCAAATTCATATGTTGCTGCATGAATAGATAGGCACATAGGTTGATCATAAAAATTAATTATTGGAAATTCCCTGTATGCCATTAAATTTCTTTGATCATCAAATGTTTCTTCGGCAAGCATGTTATGACTATCAGAGTCAAAATACATTATTCGGTGGGGTATAATATGCCTTTTGTCATCTTTTAATGTTGCATTAACAACATTTACACTTACAAGTTCATATCTTAGGTATTCCTGATTGACATGGTTGGGTGTTAAAATTTCTTCAATTGATGCTTCATGAAATTTATACGCATTGTATGGCATTAATCTTAATTGCTTACCAAGATCTGACCAAATATATCTATCTTTGGCACCATTAAACCCATCAACTTGATCTACAGTTGTTAATCCTTGTGATGCGCTGGGTTTATAGTCATATGTTATGTCTGGAGCTCTTCTTACTCTTCTAGTGCCAGGATTATAAACCCATGCTTTACGAGGGGTTACAAAAGCATTCAACGACTCAATTACTAATGTTGAGGCATCTGCTAACCGGGGAGGATGAGTAACCTTTGTCATCAACATTCCTTGTAATCCCTTATTTTCATTTCTTACAAATGGATTCCAAAAATTTTTTGCAATTGCTTCCCCTGCTCCGTAAGTTTTAGTTCCATCGGGGTTGACTATGTAAAATGGGGAAGCTCCATATATCTCAACTCCTCGATATCTTAATATATGATTCCAGACATGATGCAGTGCTTCATTTGGATTTGGAAAAGGTATACTTCCTACTACTCCATCAACCCCTTCACCATTATCAACTAATAATGCATTTTTATCAGTTAGCTCCAATACTTCAGGTGGAACCGCACAGCTTCTTCGTGATGGATAAATATTCATCTTAAATGTATTCGGATACATCTCAAACATCTTAATTTGGCCAGGAGTTAAAATGCTATCTTTATATTCAGTGTAATTTTCTATACTAACAGTAAGCAATATCTGATCAGAAGAAAATGGATCTGGATATGAGTCTAATTCAGAATTAAAATCGGCTATAGGACTTGTAATTGGTTCTCTTTCTCCAATATTTTCGAATGTTAAAATTATATCAGCGTACCCAGGTGACAGTAAGAGTAAAATTATTAATAAAATATTAATTTTTTTGATCATATGTAATATGGTAAAAGTTCAAATATACAATATCAAGACTATTAATTAATATGTATGTATGAAAGAAAATATTCAGAATTTTGTAAAAATTGGTAATTACATTGCAGATGAATCAAGAAAAATCTCATTAAGGTATTATAAAAAAAAGTTAAAAGTTAAATCTAAAGATTTATGTGAATATGATCCTGTCACTATTGCTGATATAAGCATACAGAAAAAAATTAATAAAATAATTTCAAGTTATTTTCCAACTCACTCAATTTTAGGAGAAGAAGCAAGTATGGTTAATAGCAATGAATACGAATGGTGTATTGACCCTATTGATGGCACCAAATCATTTGTTCAGGGATTTCCTGCTTGGGGTACTCTCATTTCTTTATCCAGAAAAAAAGAAATTCTTCTCGGTATAGCAGATATACCTGCACTTGATGAGAGATATGTAGGATATTCTAATAAGTCTTTTAAAATCATTAAGGGCAAAAAAAGTAAACTAAAAACAGGAGATACAATTAAACTTGAGAAGAGCATTTTGAACACAACCTCTCCATATATTTTTGCAAGTAAATATGATCAGAAAATTTTTGAGAGCATTGTTAAAGAAGTAAAGACAGTAAGGATGGGTGGAGATTGTTACAGTTATTGCCTATTGGCAGATGGTCATGTTGATATAATTATAGAAAGTGGATTAAAACCATGGGACATAAGGGCATTGGAACCAATAATTAAAAATGCTGGTGGAATACTAAAAACTTGGGAAGGTAATAAGATATTTGATGGAGGAAGAATTGTTGCTGCAACAAACAAGCAATTATTTAAAAAAGTAAAAAATATTTTAATCAAAAAAAAACCCAGACATAAATGACTGGGTTTTAATTTATTATTTTACAAGATCTTATGCAAGAGCATCCATTACGGATTGTAATTTCATTGCTATAGACATGTCGCCTGATACTTTTAGTTTACCTTGCATAAATGCTGATGTTCCATCGACTTCACCAGACCTCATTTGTTCAAATGTTTCCATTGACATTGATAGGGTGCAGTCAGCGTCTTGATCTTGATCAGAAACCGTGTTTGGATTTGATTTACCATCTAAAAAAATACATCCTGCGCCTTCAAAATCAAATTTTACTGTTGCACCAAGACCTGTATCTTTGCCTTCAATTCCTTTTTGAAACTCAGCTAATAAACTTGCCACGTCTGCCATATTTATTTCTCCATTATTAATTTAGTATGACAATAAATCAATTTACATTATATATGTCAACACGTAATTTTAAGAATAAAGAGTATGAGAAAACCTCATTTTTGGGAAAAAGCAAAAAAAGATCTTATTAGAAGAGATAAAAAACTTGGTGCTATAATAAGAAATTATCCAAGAGATTTTCTTTTTACTAAATCAGACCCATTTTATACACTTGCAAGATCTATAGTGGGTCAACAAATTTCAGTTAGTGCTGCGCAAGCTGTATGGGAACGATTTGAAAAAAAAGTAAAAATTATTAAGCCAAAAAATGTGAGAGAAATACATTATATGAAGCTTAAATCATGCGGATTATCAAGACAAAAAATAACTTATTTAAAATCCCTCTCTATAGCGTTTATAGAAAAAAAAATTCAACCAAATAAATGGAGACTCTTAGATAATGAAAAAATAATTGAGGAGCTTACTCAAATAAAAGGTATTGGCAGATGGACTGCTGAAATGTTCTTAATTTTTAATTTATGTAGACCAGATATCTTTCCTGCAGATGATTTAGGTGTTATCAAAGGCATCTGTAATTGCTATAGTTTAAAATACCCAATTACAAAGGAAAATGCGATAAAAATGTCCATTAAATGGAAACCTTATAGATCAGTAGCAACTTGGTATTTTTGGCGAAGCTTGGATCCCATTCCTGTAGAGTATTGAAATGGATAAAATTGACTTTTCATATGCATCAAAAGTTGAACATAATTTTGCTCAACGTCTAATTATTAAATCAATTGAAAACATTACTGGGAAAAAAAAACTAGAAAGCTTATATAAAAATTATTCACTTGATTCAAAAAATCCCAAAACATTTTGGTCAGACATTTTAGATATAATGAATATCAAAGTGATAAATAAATCCCAAAATCAGTTAGCAATTGGAAAAAATGAACAACTCGTAATAATTGCAAATCATCCATTTGGCATCATTGATGGATTAATACTGTGTGCTTTAACATCAAAATTTAGAGGTGACTTTAAAATAATGACACATGAAACTCTTCAATTCTTGCCTCAACTTAAAGAATTCATACTGCCAGTTGATTTCAGAGGAAAATCAAAGGAATCAAAATTATTGAATATTAAGACTGCTAAAGAAGCGAGAGAACACTTAAATAATAATGGAATTGTTATAATCTTTCCTTCAGGTGGTGTTTCTGTAGCAAATAACCTAAAATCAGAGGCTATTGATGATGAATGGAAATTATTTCCCGCAAAGTTAATCCAGCAGACAAAATCAAATGTATTACCAATATATTTTGATGGAAAAAATGGCTTATTATTTCATCTATTTGCCTCAAAATTAAAAAACCAAACTTTGAAATATTCATCTTATATTCATGAGACAAAGAAAAAAATTGGTAAAGAAATATCAATATATGTTGGCAAAAAGATAATTTATAATGAAATAAAAAATTTTAAAAATAGAATTGAATTGACTGAGTTTTTGAAACAAAAAACTTACAATTTAAAGAATACGAATGGACAAAAATAATTTATTTATTTACTCATTTTATAGATTTAAAAGTGTCAAAAATATTAAAACAGTTAAATCGCAGCTTGAAAATTTTTTTAACAGCAGGTTTATCAAAGGTACTGTTTTGATTGCTAATGAAGGCATAAATGCTTCACTGTCTGGCTGCGAAGCAGAGTTAGATGATAGTGTAAAATATATTAAAAAGAACTTGAAAATAAGAAAATTATTTATCAAAAGAAATCATATTAACTTTCACCCATTTAATAAACTAAAAGTAAGAGTCAAAAAAGAAATTATATCTTTAGGTCAAGGTTCTTTAAATATAAATAAATATACAGGCAAATATATAAGCCCTGCAGATTGGGATAATATAATATCTCAAAAAAATGTTAAACTTATTGATACTAGAAATAAATATGAAATTAAAATTGGAAAATTTAAAAAATCAATAAATCCTGATACCAACAACTTTAGGGAATTTACAAAAAAATTTCAGGATCTTAATATTTCTAAATCTCAGAAAATTGCAATGTACTGCACTGGAGGTATTCGATGTGAAAAAGCATCTACATTTTTATATAATAACGGATATAAAAATGTTTACCAACTAGATGGGGGGATTATAAACTATTTAAGTCATAAAAAAAAATTAAAAAAGGATTCATCCTGGAAAGGAGAATGCTTTGTATTTGATAATAGAGTTTCAATTAATAAAAACTTACTTAAAGGTAAATATTTTCAGTGTTATGGATGCAGAAATCCTATTACAAAGAAAGATCTTGAGTCAAAAAATTATAAAAAAGGAGTCTTCTGTCCAATATGTTATAATGTTCGAACTAAGAAACAAATTAAGAGATCTACATCTAGACAGCAACAAATTGATCAAAAGAACAATAAAGTAATTAGTAAAATGTAATCTATAAAAAAGTAAAAAATTTACTTTAAATTAATTTTTTAAAATTTTAAGGTTAGGTCTCGTCTTATTTAAATGATTGAGAATGTCGTACACCATGTCGTTAATACTTTTGCGTGGTGACCAATTTAACTCTTTCTCAGCCTTATTAATTAGAGCCCAATACTCTGGCAGATCTCCCTTTCTTCTGCCTTCAAATTTAAAATTAATTTTTCGTTTTAATATACTTTCAAAAACTTGTATAATTTGAAGTACACTATAACCATTACCTGATCCTAGATTCCATACGTGACAGCCTCTATTAGTTTTT
The DNA here is from genome assembly GCA_902580665.1 of uncultured Pelagibacteraceae bacterium. Lineage (GTDB taxonomy): Bacteria > Pseudomonadota > Alphaproteobacteria > Pelagibacterales > AG-422-B15 > CACNXQ01. The sequence continues at coordinate 16,772 of CACHLP010000004.1, forward strand.
ATATAATTGAGAGCCTTTAGGTGACCATCTATCAAGTCAGACACGTGAATGTAGTCTCTAATTCCAGACCCATCAGGTGTAGGGTAGTCATTTCCATATACGGAAAGGTATTCATCACTATGAATAAGAGAATTCAAAATGGCAGGTACTAAGTTTCTACCTGAATGTATTTCTTCACCCAGCAAGCCAGAGGGGTGTGCGCCTATAGGATTAAAATACCTAAGAATACCTGCACGAAATTCTTTATTATCTATTACAAAGCTGCGTAATATTTCTTCTATAATAAATTTTGACTTGGCATATGGATTAGTAGGACTTTTTAATTTTAGCTTTTCATCCCATGGTGGGGGGTGTTGATTGCCGTACACAGTTGCTGATGATGAAAAAATAAAATGATTTATTTTATTTAATTTCATTAATTCAATAATATTAATTGTACCAGTAATATTATTTGAAAAGTACTCTGATGGATCTTTTTCACTTTCAGATACAGATTTTAATCCTGCAAAATGAATGACTGCATCAATATTTTTTTTTAAAAATAAGGCGTTTATAAATTTTTTATCTCTGACATCTCCCTGATAAAACTTAAAATGTTTTTTGGAAATTGATTTTATTTTATCAAGAATTTCTATGCTACTATTAGAAAAATTGTCTACGATGCAAATTTCTGTATTACGCTCTAAAAGATTGATTGCACAATGCGATCCCAAGTAACCACAACCCCCTGTGATTAATATCATATTAATTATTTCTTTTATTTATAATTTTATTCATGTATTTTTTGTACTTCTTCCAGTCATCTGAGGAAATTATAAAGCCAATACATTCTTTTGCACCACATCTACATATATGATCTCTAAAATCATTTTTATTAAACTCATACCCATAATCATAAGACAATTCATCTCCTTTTTTAATTTTTTTAATTGAAGAGATCCATATTTCTTCATTTGTTATATCAACTTCGCAATTTGGCTCACATGAATGATTAATGTATCTAGCTTTGTTATATAAAACTGATCCATCAATATCATATTTATTATTAAGTTCGAATATGTACACTGAACCAGTTATTTCTGAATTTAAATATTTATTTAATCTTTCTTCAGATCTTTTGTCGCCTTCTTTTTTAGTAACTTTCTCACCTATATATTGAATAATTTTTGTATTTTTTTTAATATCTTCCGTGGCAATAATGCCTTTTCCATGAACTTTAGATTTACTAACTTTCCACATTTTTTTTACCAACATAAATAGAATATAAATAAAACCTTACTATAAAGTAATATATTTAAGATTTAATAGAATTTCTTATTCTTCTCAATTAAATACAATGTAGCTATAGAAAAAATACTAAAACTGAAATAAAAAAAACTACTTTCTAAAGAAAATAAAGTATAATTAGGAGAGAAAAAATTAATTAAAAGATAAAAATTAAATAGAATAAAAATTAAAAAGAACTTATTTTTTAAATGTTTTATTTTTTTACTTATATAGGATTTATATAAAAATATAATGAAAATTATTGGAATAAATAAATCAGGAAAAAAAGGTCCTCTGAGTATTCCGAATGACAATATATAATATGGACCACTTGAAGATTTGATTAGTATTATCTTATTTTCAAACATTTAATTAATAGGAAACATGCATATTATTATTACATTTATATTATCTAGTTTAATTCTTTATTTTATATACATTTTTGCAAAAAATTTTCATTTTTTTATTGAAAGCCCCTCAAATAGTATAAGAAAAATTCATAATTCAGATGTAATAAAAATTGGAGGCTTTTCAATGCTTTCATTTTATATATCATTATTTTATGTGAATGAGCCCATGCTCATTGAAATTATCATGTTTGGAACAGCATTCATGCTAATTGGTTTGTTTGCGGACTTAAATCCTAACTTAAGTGGAAAAATAAGATTTTATATAATGGCTGTTTTGTTAATTTTTTTTATTTGGAAAAATAATTTTGTAATCAACAATTATGATCACGTTATCTTAGACCAAATACTAAATGTTTCAATTTATATCAAATATTTATTCGTCTTAATGGGATTAATGTTTTCAATTAATGGATTTAATTTTATTGATGGCAATAATGGGTTGATGACTGGAGTAGCATTAATTATACTTTTTAATTTTTTAATTTATATTGATAGCAGTAATTTCGAAATATATATATTTGTTCAAATTTTAGCTGCTGGCCTTACATCTCTTTTTCTTATTAATTTTTTTACAGGCAAAATCATATCAGGTGACTGCGGTGCTTACTTTGTAGGTTTTATAATAGGTTCGTTGAGCATATATATATCAAATCATAATATTATTTATTCAACATTAATAGCTTGTATAATTTGTTATCCCATAAACGAACTTTTTATATCTTTTTGGCGAAGGCTATTGTTTAATAAAAAGAATCCGCTTAAACCAGATGATAAACATATGCATTCTGTTTTATACAAAATTATTTGTTATTATTTTGAAAGATATGATTTCAAATCTTCAAATAAATTTTTTAATCCTAACAGTAGTACCTCAATAGTAATTTTGTCTTTTTTGATTTTTAGCTCAGTTTTTATCTATATTTATGGCAATGATATTGGCTATTTAAATACTTTTTTTATTATTTCATTTTTACAACTCACCCTGTATTTATTTTTAATGTTTGCTGAAAAAAAATTGCTAAAAAAAATTGCTGCTTAAAATGAATAAGGTTATTTTATCGCGATTTGCGAAACATTAATTATAAGTAAGGTTTATTGGTTGCGGGGGTAGGATTTGAACCTACGACCTTCAGGTTATGAGCCTGACGAGCTACCAGACTGCTCCACCCCGCGAAAAAAATATTAGATAACAAATAACACAGTAAAATACAAGGGTCTTCTATTTTTTGACTTAGCTTAATTTATGTGTTATTGAAATTTATGTTTTTCCTTAATATTCTTAATAACACGCGTTACAAATAACACATATAAACATTGAAAGAATTTGAGTTTAAGATATATAAAATAATTAATAATCTTACAAATTAACAATAAATTAAAAATGGCTAATATAAAAAATTTTGCTGTAACTCCCGTAAAAAAAGAGATTTATACAGATAATTTAGAGCAAATAAGAAATAAAATATTAGATCTATGCGAAGATTATATGGTGGAGCGTGGGGACCAATACATAATACCTGGCCAAGATTTTATACCTGCTTCTTCAAAGGTACTTGATTCAAGTGACTTGAAAGCTCTGGTTGAGTCAAGCCTCGATTTGTGGTTGACCTCTGGGAGATTTTCTGAAAAATTTGAAAAAGAACTTGCTAAAAAATTTGGATCAAAAAAATCTATACTTACAGTTTCAGGATCAGCAGCTAATCTTTTAGCTTTTTCATCCTTAACATCGCCAATGTTAAAGGAAAGAAGGATTAGGCCAGGAGATGAAGTCATAACCGTTGCAGCTGGATTTCCAACAACAGTTTTTCCAATTGTGCAAAATAATTGTATTCCAGTATTTTTAGATGTAAGTCTTGAAGATTACAATATTAAAGTGGAGGATTTAGAGAAAGCATTAAGTCCTAAAACGAAGGCAGTTATGATTGCACATACTGTAGGCAATCCATTTAATCTTGAAAAAGTAAGCGCATTTTGTAAAAAAAATAATTTATTTTTAGTTGAAGATTGTTGTGATGCATTTGGTGCAAAGTTCGATGGAAATCATGTTGGATCATATGGTGATTTTGCGACTATGAGTTTTTATCCCGCCCATCATATCACTGCTGGTGAGGGGGGGAGCAGTATTCACTAACAATATTAAATTAGCGAGAATTGCAGAGTCATATAGAGACTGGGGACGTGATTGTTATTGCCATACTGGAATGAATAATACCTGTGGTAAGAGATTTGGTTGGAAACTTGGTAAATTACCTGAAGGATATGATCATAAATTCATATATTCTCATATCGGGTATAATTTGAAGATGACTGATATGCAAGCAGCATTAGGACTATCCCAGCTAAAAAAATTAGATAAGTTTGTCAGTAAACGAATCGAAAATTTTCATATACTAAATGAATTAATGAAGAAAAAAGGACTTGATAAATACTTTATATTACCAAAGAAATCATATAAATCAGAACCAAGTTGGTTTGGTTATATGGTCACTTTACGTAAAGACTCAAATTTAAATAGAAAAGATATAATTAACTTTTTAGAAGATAATAAAATTATTACTAGACTATTATTTGCTGGAAATTTGACAAAGCAACCTGCATTTGAAGAAATTGACTTCAGAGTAATTGGGGACTTAGAAAATACGGACCTTATTATGAATAATACATTTTGGGTAGGAATTTATCCTGGATTGGATACAAATCACCTGGAGTATATATCTGATAAATTTTTAGAAGCTGTAAATAAATAAGTTATTCACATTCTGAAAATTGGATTTTACTAAAGCTTACGCCAAGCTTTCTAGGATCCGCGCTAATATCTAATTCAATTGGCGAATATAATTTTCCTAAATAAATTATTTTGTATATTTCAGTTTCTTCTTTAAAGTCTATACACGCTTCATAAGTATCTTTTGATACATTTTTAAAATTACTAATGCTATCAGAGCTGGCAATTTGTAAAAAATTGTCCCTGCCTTGATTCTGAAATTGTTTTAAATTAAATATGGTTAATTTAAATTTATTTATATTATCAGAAAAAGCAGAGATTCTTAGTTGCGATTCATTTTTACTAGTCCATCTACCAAATGACTCGGGTGCGTGCCAGCCATCAAGCAGCACTAGAACGGGGTCATTTATTGAAACTGCTTTATTAAGTGGTATAGAGTTTTGCTTAGGGTATGACATTATTGGGAAACAATCTGCTTGAGTAAACGATCTTCCATCAATTAAAGTCATGTATCCTCCATCAATTTTTTTCCATGAATTCTTTTTTACTTTCTGATTATAATTTGTATCGTTTCTCGTATTAATTAGAAACAAATCATAATTTATATTTCTAGTAAATAGATATGTTTCTTCAACATCTAATTCATCATTATGAAATTCGAAAACGCTTATATTTAACTTACAGGTGTTTGCTCTTATATTATAAACATTATAAAAGTTTTTATTTTTATCGGGAAAGTCTATAAAATTTAACTCAGTATCATACTTAGCAAATAAGTAGTTTTGCCAATATTCTTTTTTAGTCGGCACTGACCACACATAGCTAGTCAGAAAAGGTGAATAAATATTTTTAGATTTTAATAAATGCACATCCATAAAAGATATATCTTCAAGTAGTTCCCACTTGACAGAATTATCTCTCATTGACTCTGAAATAATATAATTTCGCTGATTGGTGAAAAAATTGGTAATAAATAAAATTAAAATAAATAAATATAAAAAAAAATTTCTTAGAGTCTTAAAATAACTTAAGCAATTGAGAAAAATAAATACAATAAATGCGGAGAGGACAATTTGTGAAATTGTAGTATATGAATAATGTAATACACCGACTGAATGCCATTCTCTATACTTAGCTGATAAGCTTAGTAGAAAAGAAGGGAAAAAAATTAATATTAAAAATACAATAATTGTTATTAATAGATTTTTTTTGTTTAAGGAAAAATTGTTATATTTGACTATTAGAATACCGCTAAGTAATAGTAAAGTTGATTGTATTAATGCTATTAATTGATATTTATAGTCTAAATTTAGAATTAAAGGATTTACAAAAATCTTTTCAATGAAATCGTAATCTGGACTGTAGTAAACTATTGAAAAATGATGTCCTAAATAGGGCAAATAAGATTCAATCGCCCACATAAAAAACCAATAGAATTGATTTCCACTAACTGCAAAATTAATAAGTGTAGAAATAATTATAGGCAACTGCGATAGTGAAATCCCAATTACATTTCCAGTATAGTCAGAAGGATTTAGATATCTAAAAACCATATAGGAAATGAGATATAATGAAAATACTATTGTTATAGGATCGTAAAATAACTTTCTTATTTCATTAAATTTATTTTTAAAATCATATTTTCGCCCTGTAGTTGTATAATGCATAAGCAAAAATAAAACAGGCATATACTCGTGTCCTAAACAAGATAAAAAGAAAAGGAAAGTCATTAAATATTTCTTAGCAAACAAATAATTTGTGCTTAAATTATTATTAGTTTGTAGCGCAATTAATAATGACCCAAATCCACAAGATATTAAAAAAAAGTGATAAAAAGGGACTGCTACCAATAGATTATGATCCCACATAAGATTTGTTGTTGAAATATAAACAAGCAAAAATAAAATTGCAAAATTGTATGAAAAAATTTTTTTTAAATAGAATGCTACAAAAATTATTGTAATATAGTAAGTTCCAAAGTGAAGTAAATCATAGATGAGAGAATTCTCATAATTTAAAATAAACCCCCAAATAAGTATGAAAAAAATACCTTGAATTCTACCTTGTTCTTGTGCAAAGTTAATCGCTGCAGACCAAATGTCTCCCTTTGCATAGGCATACGCAATATGAACGTCATCATAAATTGTCATTCTTATCCCAATCCAGCTAATGACATCAATAGCAAATACAATTGCAACTAATACAAAAATAATTATTTTAATATCAAACGTATTTCCTTTTTTATTTATCATAAATTTCTAATAATAACTTATACAAGTCCTTTCTACCTGATAAATAATAGAAAGGTAAATTAACTTTTTTTGCAGCGCTTTCATCACTGTTTTGATCACCAATAAAAAGTGAAGTTGGTAAATTGAGGTCATATAGTTTTTGAGCTTGAATAAACATGCCTGGTTCAGGCTTACGACAAAAACAGTTTTCATTCCAATGATGTGGGCAGTATATAACATCCTCAATTTCTCCTCCATTTGCCTCAATCTCTGAGATCATTTTTTTATGAATTGTATTTAAATCACTCAGCGATAGTTTTCCCAATGAAATGCCCGCCTGATTGGTAACAACTATAACTCTTAATGATTTTGACTTGAGAAAGCTGAAAGCTTTGAATATATTTTTTTTCCATTTCCACTCACTCCAATTTCTAACATATTTTCCCTTTGGAGGCTTAATATTTATTACACCATCCCTATCAAGGAATATGTAACTTTTCATATTTTTAAAATATTTTTTAGTTAAATGAAGTCTATTTAAATTACTTATACTATAATACTTGTGTAGAGTGATAAACGCGTGAAGATTTTTTTCTCTAATTAAATCTTTTATAATCCTTTGTAAGGATATATTAAATTTGTTTGCTGATATATTTTTCAAAACATTTTTTTGTAATATGAAAAATCCTAAATCAACATATTTTAATTTCCTATTTCTTCTCGCCTTATCATAATTTATAACATTATTTTTTTTATCTAAGTCTATGTTAGAGGTAGAATACCTATCATCATTTCTATAAACGATCATTTGTGACTTTTTTTTTGAATTTTTTAGTTCATTCCATATTTCATCAAATTTAATATCAAGATAATTATCTCCATAAAGCAAAAAAAAAGTATCGTCTAAATAGTTTTCAATTATTTTTAATCTTGACGCAGTTTCAAATTTTTTGGGTGAATTAAAAATAGTTAATTTAAATTTATACTTATTAAGTTTTTCATAAGCGTTTTCAAATTTTTTTCCTTGGTAGCCTGTTAGAATAATAACTTCTTCAAAGTTATTTTTTTCTAAAACATCAAGTAGGTATGATATAAATGGTTTACCATTTATATCAATTAATGGTTTAGGATTATATTTAGTGAGAGGCATTAAACGTGTGCCCGCACCCCCAGCAAGAATTACAGCCTGCTTGGGTTTATGAAATTTTAATATACTTCTTCCCATTTAATGTTTTAAACTTTAATTATTACTAAAACTTTTCATTCTTAAAGTCATCATCAGGTAAGGCTTTTTGTCTGATATATTGTGCAATAATATGCATCATTCCCTGGTGCAAGTCCTCTACTATTCCATAATTATGCACGTCTACATGAATTGAAATATCGGCAAGCTTTCTTGCCGCCCCACCAGCAAAACCAGTAAAAGCAATTGTTTTACAACCTATTTTTTTTCCATCTGATAAAGCTTTTATAATGTTAGGGGAATTACCTGAACCACTAATTACTATTAAGGCGTCATTCTTGGTTGCAAATCGATTAAGTTGATATGAGAAAATTTCTTCATAACTAATATCATTTGCAATCGCGCTTATAATTTCGACATTATTTGAAAGACTATGAACTTTTGGCTTCAACTTTGTTCCTGTAGAAATAAGCTTTGTATAATCGGCAATAAAATGATTAGCTATTGCAGCTGAGCCCCCATTGCCGCAGACAAAAAGCCAATTGTTATTTTGAAAAACTGTCTCACATATTTCTGCACATAATTTTAATTGTTCGTTATCAATTAATTTACTTCCGTCAATAAGATTATTGTAATAATCTTTTACAAAATCATTAAAGTCATAATATTTGTGTGATGGAAAAGACATAATCTTATAATTTTGTTTTTTTATAAATTTCTTTTATAATATAGTTTGGCCTTAATTTTACCTCTTCATAGATTCTTCCAACATACTCACCAATAACTCCTAAAAATAACATATTGATACCTAAAGTTAAAACAATAAGGATATTTGTTTGTGTTAATCCAGGTGGTAATGCAAAAGTTATATCGACACCTATAAGACTGGCAATTATTTTTGCAAAAATATTAGTTAATATTAAAACAAGGCAAGTGATCAAAATAATCAGCGCAAGTATTGAAATTAGTCGAAGCGGCTTTCTTGTAAACGACAATATTCCGTCTAAGGCTAGGTTAAATGCTTTTCCAAAATTGAACTTTGTTTTACCTACGGCTCTATTTTCTCTTTTGTATGGAAATGGCGTCTGCTTAAACCCTACCCAAGCTCTTAGACCTCTTACGAAGCGCTGTGTTTCATTTAATGAATTAATACCATCAACAGCCTTTCGGTTCATAACACAGAATTCACCTGCATCTAAAGGCACATCAATATCTGACGTTAATTTCCATATTCTATAGAAAAGCCAAAACATCATTTTTCTGAATCTGGTCTCATCTCTTTCAATTCGGCTACCATATACAATGTCACTTGAAGTGTTATTTGCCAGTTCTAACATACTTGGAATTAATTCTGGCGGGTCTTGCTGATCACAATCCAGTAAAGCAACCCACTCTCCTTCAGCCAATTTTAAGCCTGCTGTCAATGCGCCTTTGTATTCAAAGTTTCTAGATAAACTTACAAGTCTTACTTTTGAGTCACTATTGCACAATTCTTTGACTATTTGATACGTTCTATCGGAGCTTCCATTATCAATAAATAGAATTTCAAATTTATCATTTAGCTTTTTTGCCGAAATAATTATTCTTTCATAAAGAGGTTTTATATTTTCTTCTTCATTAAAGGCTGGAATTACATATGAAAGCATAAAACTAATATTTTTAAGATGTAACTATTATTAATAACAGAAAATGGAATTATTTATATTAAATATTTCTTTAATCTTAAATCAAGTTTCTCTTTTTTACATATATTCCATTTTTTTTTTGGAATAACTGGTTTTAAGATTTCACCCTTTCTATAATTAAAAGCTCCCCACTCAGCATGTAATTTCTTTCCTTTAATTTTTCCAATCTTATCTGCCAAATCACGCAAAGTCATTCTATTTCCCGTAGAGGCATAAAACTGTCTTTTTGGTACAATATTGCTCGAATTTTTTTTAATAATTAAATTAGAAAACCCCTGAGCAACTAATTCAATATGAGATAAATCAATAATTTGATTTCCTGGTGATAATTTTATAATCATATTATTGTTAATAGCATTGTTAATAATACTCACAATTTTTAGCCGAGGATCTCCCTCACCAAACGTATCATAAACTACAACTTCATCAAAAATAAATCCTTTATTTAATGCAAGTGATTCTGCTAAATCTGAAAAAGATTTTTTTGTTCCAGCAAAGACATTAGAAGGATAATAGTCTTTCGTTCCTTTACCATATACAAAAAAACTAGAAGGTGATATTAGTCTTGTAAAATATTTCTTTTCTGAGCACATTTCAGCAATTTTTATTGGAGTTGTAATATTTGCCTCAATCATTTCACTCAAAGATTTAAGATTATGAAAATATGAAAAAGATACTTGTAAGTTTATAAACATCACGATTCTATATTTGTGAATTGCACTTTGTAAATTTTTTTTATTAACAAATATTATTTTCTTTTTATATTCTTTAATTTTAGAAATTTTAAAATTTGATTTCCCTGTGGTGAAGATGATTAATTTAAATTTTTTTTTTAATAGGATAGGTATAAGATTTCGTCCTAAAAATCCACTTGCACCTGCAACCAAAATACTATCCATGCTTTAGAGACCAGTCGTAGCTAATATCGTAACCATCTGGTTTAAATGGATCTATATAGATCAATTCTTCTTTGACGTGAGGCATATCAGCGCAATTAGCCATGATTGCCATTTTTTCTCCATATGCTTTATAGCCATTCGCCACACCCGGTGGAATTTGTACTACGCAGTAGTTATGCTCTCCTATAAAAATTTCCATACAATTCCCTTCCGTAGGTGAACCTTTTCTTACATCATAAACTACCAACTTAACCATTCCAACTATACAGCAATCATTAATAGTCATTTCCTTATGAACGTGCCAAGCTTTTACCACGCCAGGATAACCTGAGGTAAAATAAATCTCACCAAATTTGGTAAATTGTGGGTCTGTTGATTTCATCATGTGGAATATCACACCCCTTTCGTCAGCAATTTTCTTTAAAGGAGTAATAATAACACCTTTAATCTGACTTCCCTTAAACATATAAACTTACTCTATGCCATCATTGAGTTTTGTATCTTTTTCATCTGATAACCTTTTTCTCCAGTATCCAAGTGTATCAGACAGTATTTGATCAAAACTAATTTTTGGCTTCCAACCCGTTTGATCACTAAACTTTGACAGATCTCCAATTAAAAAAGGGACTTGTGTTGGTCTTACATATTTTTTTGTTTCCTCAATTTTGACAGCATCCATGCTTACATTGGACATTGCAATTAACTTATGAAGTGCCTCTTCAAAGGTAAAGATAGAGTCTTCACTACCGTTGCCAATCAAATATAATTCCCCTGGTTTACACTTTTGTGTTGCAATCCAATAAGCCTCAACCATGTCTTTAACGTGAGTAAAATTTCTTTTATCTTTAAGGTGGCCAGTTTTTATAATTGGCTTTTGCATATCCATTTCGATTCTAGCAATTTGATATGCATACCAAGGTATTCCAAAAACTTTCTCTCTTCTTGGTCCTTCATGATTAAATGCTCTTGTTCTTATAACTTTCAAACCATACGACTGGTTGTACACAAAGCCTATTAGATCTTGCGCAATCTTAGTTACTGCATATGGATTAACAGGCCTAAGTACACTTTCTTCATTTAAAGGCAACTCACTCTCATAGGCTTCGCCATATTCTTCACCAGACCCAGGTATATGAAACGGAGTATTATTTAAATTCAGGCGTTGCATTGCATCTAATAAATTTACAGTTCCCAAGTAATTTACATCCATATATCTCCTTGGGTGTCTCCATGATGGACTAACAAAACTCTCAGCAGCGCAATGAAAAATTAAATCTGGTTTTGATATTTCTAAAGCTTCGTATGCAGCCCTTGCATCCGTTATATCACAATCTATCCACTCTACCTTATCATATATGTGCTTTACATGTTCTAGACGAGATAGATGATATCTTTTCAATCCAAACAATTTAGCATCAGGATGATTTTCAAGAATGTAGTCCGCTAAGTGCGACCCCACGAAACCAGTGACCCCGGTTAATAAGATTTTCATTTTTTAGTTCTCTAATTTATTTATTAATTCTGTACCGTTCTGATTAATATCAATATTTATTCTCTTAGTCAATAAATCAGTGGCTAACAACTGTAAATTATCAAAAGCACATAATATGAAACCACCCCCGCCTGCTCCACATAACTTTAGACTAAATTTTTTATTTTTAACCTGAACTTTTATTTTGCTTATTAGATCTCGTATTTTTTTATTTTCTATTTTGGGATTTAAATTCTTTTTTATTTCCCATGACTCTTGAAGTAAGTCTAAAAGTAATTGATGTCCTCCTTCAATACTCTTTTCTGAACTTAAGTCATTAACATAATCTGAATAATTTAAGCATATATCCCTTAACTTAATCATAGGGTCTTTAATTTTACCTGATGTAATTTCACTTCTTTGAGATTTTAGGACTAATGAACTTGAACGAGATATTCCAGTCCAGACTAAAAAAGAATTTTCAGCAAGTTTTGCAGTAATGTTATCAATATAAGTACTTTTAGTTATATCAACTGATCCGTTCGTATTAAATTTTAAAAAATTTGTACCGCCAAGAGCACAAGCATACTGATCTTGCTTACCTATTGGATTTTTCAACATTGATATTTCGATATGACAGGCTTCTTCAGCTAATTGACTTTTACTAACTTGCTTATTTCCTTTCATAATGTGAATTGCGTGAAGTAACCCAACTGTGAAAGCGCTTGACGAGCCTAAACCAGATCCAGCGGGTACATCAGATATAGAGCTTATATATAAAGGTTCTTCAAATTCTAAAAATTCTAGAACTGACCTTACAATATCATTCTTGATTTTGAGTCTATTTTGTTTAAGTTCTGTCTCCGAGTAAACAATCCTATATTTTTCATTGAAGAATCTGGGATGTTTCTTCACTGTAACGTATACATATTTATCAATCGCAAAACTTAATACTGCTCCTTGGTAAGTTTCGTAAAATTCTTTTATATCTGTGCCGCCACCTAAAATTGAAATTCTATGAGGGGTTCTAGTAGTTACATAGTTCATTATATTATTGAGACCTTTTTAAAAGATGACTTTATAATAATTCTAATTTTATATATATCTTGTTAATATATTAAATTTAAATACTAAATTGACAAAAAGTAAGTTATTTCATTAGTTTCATCGATCTTATTTCTCTTTATAGCTGATATTATTATTTTGTCTAAATTTGTCTTAATTCGAGAAAATTCATCTAAGTGTTTAAACCTTGAGTAAAATCTTAAAATTGAAAAATAATCATAATTTTTACTTTCTTTATCAAGTATTTTTTCAAAATAAATTGGGACATTATTTAAAAGATTTATTCTATACTTATCAACTAAATTAGGATCTGATCCATTTAGTTCTGCTGCATCGAACACTTCAGGTAATCTTTCTAAGATCCATAAATCTGCGTATTGCATCCATGAAACATTCATATTTACTATTACAAGAGGCTTTCCAATCCAAATTCCTCTTAAATTCATGAGATTGTTTATTACATAAAATGTGGTTGGCACAATTGACTTCATTGAAGAAAAGGGAAATTCATTTGTAAATTGTGAGTAAGCTCTAAGGGCATGATCACGTCTAAAAACAATACAATAAATTGCAGTAAAAAAATTTTCAGATTGAGTGGCAATATCTGAGATTTTACCTTTCATATTTTTTTTATTGTCACTGATTGGTATCGCAGATTGAAGAAACTCATCTAAATTATTTACTTTATCTGCAGCTGATTCAGTTACATAAGCATAATTTAAATATAAAAGATCAATTCCTTTATTATTAATTATTTCATTTAAAATTAACCCTGGAGTTTCCTCCAGAATTAAATCATCGTCACCCAGTATCCAAATATAGTCTCCTTTAGCTAAAGAGGCAGTAACCGAGAGATTGCCAATCATTCCAACATTTTTTTTGTTTTTATAATATTTTATATCTAATACATTTATATATTTACTAACTATTTCTTCAGTTTCATCTACTGATGCGTTATCACAAATCAATATTTCTATTTCCTTAATATTCTCTTTAAAAATTTTACTTAAGTTTTGTAGGCTCAGTTCAAGCCATTTTGCTCTATTATAAGTACTTATACAAATAGACAACAAAGGTCCTTCATCGTCTAAATTCTGAAAAATTTGGTTTTTTAACATAAAACTAATCTAAGTATGCCTGATTATTCAAATCTGCAATCATTTCACTAGCATATATTTTCCATGATTTAAATTTCCTACTATCTAACTCAGTAAGTTTTCTGTCATATAAGTTTTTGCCCTCAAGTAAATTTATAATTGCACCTGCTATTTCGTCAGGCTTATTCGCATCTATCGCAATACATCCTCCACCTAAAGAGACTTCATATGATGCAGAACTGTTATGACAAATACATGGTTTTCTATACCACAGTGACTCAATTATAGGTATTCCAAATCCCTCCTCAATAGAAGGGTATACTGTAAAATATGAATCTTTATATAATTCAACTAATAACTGATCATTAACATCTTTTATCCACGATATATTTTTCAGGTTCTTAATTTCATTTTCAATTCTATACTCTAAATCTTTAAAATTATTATTCCCAATAATAATTAGTTCAAAATCTAACTTTGTATTATTATTAACAATTTTTATCGCCTCAATTAAATTTATATGGTTTTTTCTCGGTTCCACCGTACCAACACACAAGATTTTAAATGTTTGATCCTTATTCTTTTCATAATTTTCAATACTTCGCGGTCTTCCTTCAAAATCTGCTGCTAACTCTATTGTAATAACCCGATTTAAAATATCTGGTGTTCTTATATTAAAACTATAAAGAAAATTCAAAAGATCATTTCTTACAGTATTTGATATACAATAAATTTTATCAAAAAGACTTATATTTTGCATATAGTTTGCATGCATTTTTGAAATTTCATCATCATAAAATTTATTTAGTTTCCATGGAATTGCATCGTAGAAAATACATGCTGATTTGAGTTTATATTGATTGATTTTTTCAAAGAAATATTTCCATTCCTCATTTGAAAAATAGTTCATTACCTCAGGAATTAATATCCATTTTTGTGAGTCAGTATTTACTTCATTCATAGTTCCATTGCCCCAATTTGCAATATTAGGTCCATTCCAATTTGAAAGATGTTTTTTTTCATTATTTGAAATTGGAATAAAGTCTTTATTTTTACTACTCCATTTGATTGGAACAAGTTTAATTTGATTATTCAATAATTCTTTGCCAAGCTGTCTTACTACTCTTTGTATTCCAGTATTTTTTTCATAAGTTGAAGTATCCGTAACACAATAAAATATTTCTGTTATACTATTATTTTTATCATTATGAGTTTTTATATTTTCCAATAATTCATCTGTATAATTATCCCAAGATTTTAATTTGTAAGATTGAATCGCATTGTAGTAAGAGGAAAAAAGTTGATCATCATTTATTAAGCGCTCCATGGAATCTTTTAATATATCAATATTCGTTGTATCTACTTGATAAGTCACTTTATCACTGGCTATTTCACTCATTGAACCAAAATTTGCACAAATACAAGGCTTTCCATATGATAAGCTCTCAATTATTGGTAAGCCAAAACCTTCCATAGTCGATGGAAAAACTGTAAATGTGCATTCTTTATAAAGTTTATCTAATTCATCTTCATCCACACGGCCTAGATACTTTATATTGTCTTGAAGCTCATTTAAGTAAGCATTCAAATACACTTGCTCTTCAGTTGAAATATTACCTACGAGATAAAGTTTCCACTCAGAATTAATATTATTTTCTAAATATTGCTTAAAAGCTTCAATTAAGAGGCGTTGATTCTTCCACTTTTCAATTGTTCCAACACTTAATATAATTTTATTATTTAAGTTATTATAATTATCATATTCTCTGATTTTAGCCTTAACTCCCAAATGTATAGTAGTGATTATTGGATTAAATTTTCTAGGAGATTTTTCAATCTTCTCCCAATAATTTTTTAGATCATTCTTTGCTGTATCTGAAATGGAAACAACATTATCAGATAAAAGAAGTACCTTCATATAAAAAGCGTGCATCGTGCTAATATCTTTTAATACCTTCTGATGTAGTGGAGTTGCATCATAGAAAACAAAAGTTGAAAACATATTGTATTTTCGTGCAACTTCAATAACTTTAATACTCAATGACTGATCTCTGTGATACATGTAAGGCACCTCAGGTACAATTAAATTTTGGTTTCTTAAAAGAACTTTTACTTCTGAGTAAGAGAGTTTTTTCTTATAAATCGATGGTATAATTAATTGAGAATCTATTTTATAGAAATTAATTAAACTTTTGTAGTCTTCTTCGTTTATTAGTGTAAAGAAATCTAATTCTTTATTCCATTTAATAAAAATAATATCTTCCAATCTTTTTGTAAGACTTAAAGAAAGTTCTCTTACAAGCCTTTGTACGCCTGTATTAATTTTTAACTTTATGGTTTCATCTACAAGTATAAAGTATTTAGTATTTAATTTTGCATATTGACTACTAGATCGTTTACTTATTATCGGAAAGGATTTTGGCTTATACGAGGGTGTTTCAATTGATCTTATGTAATTTTCATATGTATAAGAATATTCTCGAATTTCGTAATTATTCTTGTATTCTAATGGATTTGAATAAATACTTTTTTTTGTCAACGTCGAATAATTAAAACTTTGACTAAAAATTAATCTTTTTATTTTTAATTTTAATCCAGGATATGAGTCAATTCTGATAATTTTTCTAACTAGCCCTTTAAACTTTGGGTACTTATTAATTGAATTATATAATATTGATAAAAATTTAACTAAAATTATTTTGAACTTAAAAAAAAAAATTTTTTTTTTTAATATTTCTCTTATAAAAGCTGTATACTTCCAGAATCCACTAGCAATTATAGCATCATAGTTTTGTTCAACATCACGTAGGCTTTTTATTTGATTTTTTTGACTATTTATCTGATTTTTTTGACTATTTATTTCATTTTTTTGACTATCTATTTGTTTTTGTTGTTCAGATATTGTGTTGGATAGGCCAATTACTTTTCTGGATAGTGTTTTTGTGCCTTCATTCAATAATTTAATTTCATGATTTTTATTATGGATTTCTACATTTTCAATATTTTTTAGTTCTAAGTATTTATCAAAATTATCATGAATATTTGGAGGAGCATAAAAATATTTTTTATATTTATCTTGCTCGTTTGCAAGGTAAAACTTATTTAGACCATCATAATATACACAACTATAAGAAGCATCCTTAAGCAATAATTCACATCTATCACTTTCGTCAGCTATATCTTGGAAATCATTACTCTCAACTATAATTATCCATGGGCGATATATGCTTAAATCTAAACCTTTTAAGACTTCTTCTTCGGATCCTTCTGTATCAATTTTAAGAAAATGTATCTCTTTAAATTTTGTTGAAGTCAAAATATCGTTTAAGCTGAGCATTTTTCTATAAACTTTTTTGTACTTGATATTTTTATGAAACAAGGAATTTGATTTTTTAATTTTAGTAGTTGATAAACCTCTGATATTTGAAACAAAAAATTCAACTTCTTCTCTTTTCTTTTCACCTACTAGACAATTAAGGTTTATATCGCGTACGCGGTCTCTTTCAAGTTCTTTAAAATGTTCGTCGATAGGTTCAATATTAATTCCACTCCAATTATTATCGTAGAAAATTTTTGTTGTATTGTCGCGCAAAGGGTCGTTAGCACCAACATCTATGTATATTCCATTTTTTATATTTTTAAATACACGCCACAACATTATATCTTCAAAATTTTGTGCGTAAGATATGATTTTTTTGTTTAACATTCTTTATACATTTTTAATTTCAATCTTATTTTTCAACCATGAATTACCAATAAAAAAAGATTTTTTATTATTAATAACTTCAAAAAAAACTGCCATATCTATCCAATGATAATTTTTTGTTAAATGGGTATCCTTATCTACCAATGCTAACTGAACAGTATAAGTCCCTACACCAACGCTCATTTCTAATTTTATACAAAATGAGTAGGATTTGCCTACTTGTGGAGAGGTTATTACTTGACTTGTATGCCATGTATTTGTGCCAAATATTACCTGACCAAAACGATCCTTTATACTGAATCCCAATACTAAACTATCAATTTGATCAACTATTTTAACTCCCACATTAATTTTAACACTATCGCCAACATTTATTGTCTCAACTAATTCATTATTTTTGTCAGTAAAATTCACTTCTTCAATGATTACTTCTCCTGATCCAGATACAGTTTGAACTTTAAAATTTTCTAATTCATTGAATTCAATTTTACTTTTTGTCTCAGATAATAAAGCATTATAGTGATCAATTACTTCCTCAGTATTACCATACTTAATTAGACTTCCATTATCTATTAATATTGTTTTTGAACATAACATTTTGATAGCTTGGAAATCATGACTTACTAAAATGATAGAAGTACCTTGATTTTGAAAATCTTTAATTTTCTTGAAGCATTTATTAACAAAATAGGCATCTCCAACTGATAAGATTTCATCAATAATTAAAATTTCTGGTCTTATAGCTGTCGCAATAGAGAAAGCTATTCTCATTTTCATTCCAGTTGAGTATATTCTTAGAGGTTTATCAAAATATGTACCAATTTCAGAAAACTCTTCAACAATTGAAATAACTTTTTGAATCTTATCCTCATCTATTCCCATCAACCCTGCCGTGTAAGTTGTATTTTGTCTACCGGTGAGTTCGTCATTAAATCCAATTCCTAGTTCTAATATAGAGGATATTTTCCCAAAAACTCTTATTTCTCCCTGAGATGGCTCATTTACTCCAGTAATTAATTTTAAAATAGTACTCTTGCCAGCACCATTTTTACCAATAATACCTATTGACTCACCTCTTGGAACAGTAAAATTAATATTATTGAGAATTAAATTTCTTTTTTTTTGAAATTTATTTCTACTAAACCAGCTTTTTATTCGCTCAAGTTCACTAGAGTAAGTTATATAAGATTTTGATATATTGTTAACTTCTAAAATATTCATAATACATCTGCCATTTCCCTGCCAGCTTTTCTGAACAAAATAATGGATAGAGTACTAAACAAGATAGTAAGAAATAAAATTATAAAAATACTCATAATATTTGGTAGAGAATTATACAAAATAATTTGTTGATAACAATCAACTACATGAAAAATTGGATTATATTGTATCAAAGTTTTTAGAAAATCAGGAACAATAGAAATTGGGTATACGATAGGAGTAAACCAAAAAAGTAATTGAAGTAAAATTGGCACAGCTTGACCAACATCACGAATAAATACATTGAAAATCCCAAATATAAGACCAATCGATTGTGCTAAAATAGCAGTAATTATTGCCATAGGAATAAGTAGCAAATAGTGAAATGAAATTTGATGGCCTGTTAGTATTACTATGGCAAGGATAGATATAAATAAAAATAAATTATTTATTGAACTCACTCCAGTATTAATAGCGACAAGTGTAACCTTAGGAAAAGATACTTTCTTAATAGTATTTGCGTTATCAATAAATAAATTTGTATTTGAGCTAATAATTTCACTCATAAGACTCCAAGCCAATAGTCCTCCCAATAAATAAATTGCGTAACCATAAAAATTTTCAACACCTGGTAGTTTTGCTGCCAGTACATTAGATAAAATAATTGTATAAATAAGAGCCTGACTTAATGGGCCTAAGATAATCCACAAGAAGCCTAGATTATTTTTTGTATATTTATTGATCAGATTATTCTTAATGGATACCAAAATAAAGTATCTAAATGTATAAAGAGATTTAAGCATTAAAAAAATCCGATGTTAAAATGAATACATAACTTTTAATAATTATAACTACAGACTTGCTTTTTTTTCTTTATCATAATCTGCTTCAACCATCATTTTTATAAGCTCGTTAAATTTAACTTTTGGTTCCCAACTTAATTTCTTTTTTGCCTTAGACGCATCACCAACAAGCAAGTCCACTTCTGCGGGTCTATAAAATTTTTCATTTATTCGCACAATTGTTTTATTGACTTCTTTATCTATTAACTTTTCTTCAATGCCTTCACCAACCCACTCAGATTTAAAATTAAGAATTTCACATGCTTCATTTAAAAAATTTTTAATTGTTTCAGTTCTTCCTGTTGCAAGTATAAAAGTATCAGGCTCATTTGATTGTAACATTTTGTGCATTCCTTCCACATATTCTCCCGCAAAACCCCAATCTCTTTTTGCGTAAATATTTCCCAATTCTAAAACACTTTGGTTACCTAATTTAATTCTTGCTAATGCTTTTGTAATTTTTCTTGTAACAAATTCCTCGCCTCTTAGTGGTGACTCGTGATTAAATAAAATTCCACTAGAAGCGAAAATATTATATGACTCCCTATAATTAACTGTTATCCAGTGTGCATAGAGCTTAGCTGCAGCGTAAGGGCTCCTAGGATAAAATGATGTATTTTCAGTTTGTGGCACTTCCTGAACTTTTCCAAACATTTCAGATGTTGACGCTTGGTAAAATTTTATGTCTTCACCAACAGTTCTAATTGACTCTAATAAATTAAGAGGGCCAAAACTATTTATTTGAGCAGTTCCTAACGGTTGATCAAATGAAGTTGCAACGAAACTCTGGGCAGCTAAATTATATATTTCATTTGGTTTAACCATTTGCACAAGCCTTAAACAAGAGCCAAAATCGTTAAGGTCTGCTTCAACGATAAAAAATGATTTATTCTTTAATACATTTAAGTAATCCAATCTCCAAAAATTTTGACCCATTGTTGAGGATCTTCGATGACAGCCATAAACTGCATAACCTTCATCCAACAAAAGTTTTGCAAGATAAGCACCGTCTTGACCAGTAATTCCAGTTATAAGAGCAACTTTCTTTGACATCAAATAATCTCTATTTCTGGAAATGGTATAATAAATTTACCCCCATTATCAAGAAATGTCTTTTCACGTCGTAAAATTCCTTCTTTGAAATGCCAGGGTAAAAGTAAGTAATAGTCAGGTTTCATTTGTTTTGCTTCATCCTCAGAAATGATTGGTATATTCGTTCCAGGGGTAAAACAACCAAATTTATCCTTATTCACTTCAGCAATTGCTTGTATCTCATTTGAAGTGAAATTACAAAATTGAAGAGTTACATTACCCTTAGTAGATGCTCCATAACCAATAATTGTTTTGTTATCAGCCCTTAACTTTGTTATAAGCGAAATTAAGTCATCTCTATGCCTAAAAACTCTATTACTGAAATCCTCGTAAGGTTTGAGAGTATTGATTCCCATATTACTTTCTTGTTCAAACAGCCAATCTATAACAGGACTATTAACATTTAATGAAATATTGTCCTTCTTTGCTGCTGTAACTGCGAAACTTCCTCCATTGATATTATTCATCGTCACATCTACAATTTTTAAGTCAGCGCTGTCTAGTATTTTTTTAACCGATGTTAAAGAATAATATTCAAGATGTTCGTGACATATCGTGTCGTATGAATTCATTCTTAGCATTGACGGCAAATAACTTTGTTCAAAGTGCCATATTCCACCTTCATCAAGGATTGAACTTATATCTTTTGCAAACTTTATTGGATCATCTAAGTCATAAAACATTGCGATAGACGTGATAATTTTTGCAGGCTTATCAAATATATTTTTATAATTTTTTTCAGTAAAAAAGTCAGAAACAAGAACAATATCTTTAGCATAATATGAAGCAAACTTCTCTCCTGTTGGATCTATACCGATTTTTTTACATTCGACACTGTAAGATTTTAATAATGTAGCATCATTGCTTCCTATATCTAAAACAATATCACTATTCGAAATATCTACAAGTTCCTGCAAATATCTGACCTTGCTCTCAAGATGACTAACCATTGATTGGTTTAGTCCGGATCTATATCCATAATTTTCTCCATACATTTCTTCAGCAGAATAAGAGTGATTAAGCTGAACAAGGCTGCTATCAGGACACCATACCAATTCTAAAGGTCCTTTAGTAATTTTATCATCTACATTTGAGGGAAACACACCAGTGAGATACTGCTCACCTAAATTCAAAACTGATACCAAATTTTCACTTTGTGAAATCCGACATTTATCGATTTTTTTATATCCACTCATTCATAGAACCTTATACATTTATTTTGCATACTCAACATATATATAGATTACTGATTTTTATTTATACCAAAATTAAACAGCTTAGATATAAGTTGTTATTATTGACATTATTTTGTGTATCAAATTTTTTTCATCGAAAATTTTTTTGTATCTATCGAGTGCATTTTTAGAAAAAGTAACTCGTAGATCTTCGTCTTCATGAATTTTAATAATTGCGTTATATAGTTCTTTTTCTGAATTAGGTTTAATCACAATGCCTGTAACATTGTTCAAATTTACGAATGATGTACCCGATCCAAGTTCTGTTGATATTAGTGGCTTCCCAAAAAATAGTCCCTCAAGTAAACTGATACCAAAACTTTCACTTCGATGCGTTGATGGAAGTATTATTGCCATAGAGTTTCTTATATAAGCATATTTATTTTCGTCGTTAATATCAGTAAGATATTCTACATTATCTGTATTATCTTTATTTATGTTGCTAATAATTTTTAATTTAATACTTGGCAATCTAAGAAAAACTTTCTCTAAAAGTTCAATTCCTTTATAATGTCTGTTTTTACCAATGAATAGAAAGTATCCATCATCAATGATACTTTTTTTACCTAAATTTATTTTTTCTTCTATTAATTTCTCGTTAAGATGGATTGGTATTACATCAATTTTATGTTTCCATTTTAACAATACTTTGCTACTAGTCATATAATTTGTTGATGTTACAATTATTCTTTTAGAATTTTTAAAGAAGAAATATCTTATTGGTTTGTATATTTTTTCTAAATTTTTTTGCTTAATTATATCTGCTTGATAAAATATTAAATATGGCTTTGATACTATATTAAATATTGTCACTAAGTCACCAAAAGGCCATGGATAATGAAAAACAATAATGTCATTTTTTTTTTGTAGTTCAATGAATTTTATAAAAAAAGAAATGGAACCAAAAGTATTGGATGAAATTTCAAATAATTTTTTCTCAGAGAATAATTTTAAGTATCCAAGATCTAACTCGTAATTCTTATCCCCTAAAAATAGTAGAGTGTTTCTAACATTGAAATTATAGGTAGAGGCTGAAAAATGTTTAATATATTGTTCAATTCCTCCTTTTGGCTCAAGATCAAAACATTTATAAATATGAAGGATTTTAATACTTTTCATTTG
>CACHLP010000004.1:42500-51747 GCA_902580665.1 uncultured Pelagibacteraceae bacterium
GTAGCTTGCACCACTCACTTTAATCTTCCGGCACCGGGCAGGCGTCAGACCCTATACTTCGCCTTGCGGCTTTGCAGAGTCCTGTGTTTTTAATAAACAGTTGCTACCCCCATTTCTGTGCCACCTATATCTGGTTGCCCAAACATAGGTCCTCCTTCTTCCGAAGTTACAGAGGCAATTTGCCGAGTTCCTTCAGCATAGTTCTCTCAAGCGCCTTGGTATCTTCTACCTATCCACCTGTGTCGGTTTCGGGTACGGTCCACGATGAGGCTATTTCCTGGAACAACTTCACTGCCTATCCAATCCATATAAGGATAGACAATTTACGTCATCCGTCACATCTCATCTGGTCAAGGAATATTAACCTTGTTCCCATCGACTACGACTTTCGTCCTCGCCTTAGGAGCCGACTCAACCTGCGCGGATTAGCCTTGCGCAGGAACCCTTGGATTTTCGGCGACAGAGTTTCTCACTCTGTTTGTCGCTACTCATGTCAGCATTCTCACTTCCGATATCTTCAGGAGCTTTCACAAGTCTCCCTTCAACAACGTACGGAACGCTCCGCTACCACACAATAAATTGCGTCCAAAGCTTCGGTGTATTGTTTAGCCCCGTTACATCTTCGGCGCCGGACAACTTATTTAGACCAGTGAGCTGTTACGCTTTCTTTAAAGGATGGCTGCTTCTAAGCCAACCTCCTGGCTGTTTTGGTCGTCCGACATCCTTTCCCACTTAACAATAACTTGGGGACCTTAGCTGTTGGTCTGGACTGTTTTCCTTTCGACTACGGACCTTAGCACCCGTAGTCTGTCTGCCATACATTACTCATCGGTATTTGGAGTTTGGTTGGACTTAGTAAGGATCTCTCCCCCCTTGCCCATCCAGTGCTCTACCCCCGATGGTATTCATATGACGCACTACCTAAATAGTTTTCGCGGAGAACCAGCTATATCCGAGTTTGATTGGCCTTTCACCCCTAACCACAAGTCATCCAAAGACTTTTCAACGTCAACTGGTTCGGTCCTCCAATAAGTGTTACCTTATCTTCAACCTGCTCATGGCTAGATCACTCGGTTTCGGGTTTAATCCAAAGTACTTTCGCCCTATTAAGACTCGCTTTCGCTACGCCTACACCTTACGGCTTAAGCTTGCACTTCAAACTAACTCGCTGACCCATTATACAAAAGGTACGCGGTCACCCTTACGGGCTTCCACAGCTTGTAAGCATTCAATTTCAGGATCTATTTCACTCCCCTCGTCGGGGTTCTTTTCACCTTTCCCTCACGGTACTAGTTCACTATCGGTCACACAAGAGTACTTAGGCTTGGAGGGTGGTCCCCCCATATTCGGACAAGATTTCACGTGTCCCGTCTTACTCAAGAACATTAACTGTCATTACCCATACGAGACTATCACTCTCTATGGTTTACCTTTCCAGGTAATTCTGGTTGTACAATTAATGCTACTGGCCTAGTCCGCTTTCGCTCGCCACTACTTACGGAGTATCGGTTGATATCCTTTCCTCCAGTTACTTAGATGTTTCAGTTCACTGGGTTCGCTTTACTAACCTATGTATTCAGTTAGCAATAACTCAAAAGAGTTGGGTTTCCCCATTCGGAAATCTTCGGATCAAAGTGTGTTCGTCACTCCCCGAAGCTTATCGCAACGTACTACGTCCTTCATCGCCTTTGTGTGCCAAGGCATCCATCAAATGCTCTTAAACGCTTGATTATTCTATGTACAAAAAACAAACTTATATGTCTTTTGCAATACTTAGATATTTTGAATTCTCAATAAAAATTTTATTAATTTAGTATTGATGTCACTTCACGATGTAAATGGAAAAGCTTAAAACTTTGGTGGAGCTGACCGGGATCGAACCGGTGACCCCCTGCTTGCAAAGCAGGTGCTCTCCCAGCTGAGCTACAGCCCCAAGAGAAACCTCGTCATGGTGGGCCTGGGTAGACTCGAACTACCGACCTCACCCTTATCAGGGGTGCGCTCTAACCAGACTGAGCTACAAGCCCAAACGTAGGCTTTATAGTCTTAAACAATGAAAGAGAAACGAGGACGGTAAGCCACATATAATTACTAAGTTAAAAATTTCTTAAGTTCAAAAAGAACTCAAAAAAAGACTCTTAGAAAGGAGGTGATCCAACCGCAGGTTCCCCTACGGTTACCTTGTTACGACTTCACCCCAGTCGCTAATCTTACCGTGGTTGGCTGCCTCCTTGCGGTTAGCGAACCAGCTTCAGGTAAAACCAACTCCCATGGTGTGACGGGCGGTGTGTACAAGACCCGGGAACGTATTCACCGTAGCGCGCTGATCTACGATTACTAGCGATTCCAACTTCATGCACTCGAGTTGCAGAGTGCAATCCGAACTGAGGTAACTTTTAGGGATTTGCTCCAGATCGCTCCTTCGCTGCCTTTTGTAGTTACCATTGTATCACGTGTGTAGCCCGGCCCGTAAGGGCCATGAGGACTTGACGTCATCCCCACCTTCCTCCGGCTTATCACCGGCAGTTCCTTCAAAGTTCCCACCATAACGTGCTGGCAATTGAAGGTAAGGGTTGCGCTCGTTGCGGGACTTAACCCAACATCTCACGACACGAGCTGACGACAGCCATGCAGCACCTGTATCCAATCCACCCGAAGTGAGAGACTTAATCTCTTAAGTCCACGATTGGTATGTCAAGGGCCGGTAAGGTTCTTCGCGTATCTTCGAATTAAACCACATGATCCACCGCTTGTGCGGGTCCCCGTCAATTCATTTGAGTTTTAGCCTTGCGGCCGTACTTCCCAGGCGGAGTGCTTAACGCGTTAACTGCGATACTGGAAATTTAAATTCCCAACATCTAGCACTCATCGTTTACTGCATGGACTACCAGGGTATCTAATCCTGTTCGCTACCCATGCTTTCGAACCTCAGCGTCAGTATTGGCCCAGAGAGTCGCCTTCGCCACTGGTGTTCCTCCTAATATCTACGAATTTCACCTCTACACTAGGAATTCCACTCTCCTCTACCAAACTCAAGAAATGTAGTTTTGAAGGCAGTTCCAGAGTTAAGCTCTGGGATTTCACCTCCAACTTACAGATCCGCCTACGCTCGCTTTACGCCCAGTAATTCCGAATAACGCTAGATCCCTCCGTATTACCGCGGCTGCTGGCACGGAGTTAGCCGGATCTTCTTCTTCAGGTACCGTCATTATCTTCCCTGACGAAAGAGTTTTACAACCCTAGGGCCTTCATCACTCACGCGGCATCGCTGGATCAGGGTTGCCCCCATTGTCCAATATTCCCCACTGCTGCCTCCCGTAGGAGTCTGGGCCGTGTCTCAGTCCCAGTGTGGCTGATCATCCTCTCAGACCAGCTATAGATCGTAGTCTTGGTGAGCCATTACCTCACCAACAAACTAATCTAACGCGGGCCCATCCAATAGCGCATAAAGCTTTTCCCCGAAGGGCGCATAAAGTATTAGCTTAAGTTTCCTCAAGTTATTCTCTACTACTGGGCAGGTTCCCACGCGTTACTCACCCGTCTGCCACTAGATCCGAAGATCCCGTTCGACTTGCATGTGTTAAGCGTGCCGCCAGCGTTCATTCTGAGCCATGATCAAACTCTCAAGTTTAAACACGACGCACACAAACTTATTGGCGGAGTTACATAATATTAATTATGTAATCCAAATAAAACGTGTACGATTATTCTGTACTGCGGAATTACCGCCCACGTTTCTCTTTCAATTTACTTTTCCAATAGCATAATCACATAGGCAGATTTACTTTTCCATTGGAAAACTAAAAAATGCCAAATTGATTATATTAAGACTAAAATAGTCATATGCCGCAAGTTCAGAGCATCACCGAACAAGGGTGAAGTTTTTTTATTGTATTGGGCCAAAAAGTCAAGCATCAAACATAAAATCAGGCAGAAAATAAGCAATTTTCACTCATATATAATACCCAATAATATCAATGAGATAGAGAGCGTAAAATCATTTTACCTCATAAGATTAATATAAGTGATGTCATAAAATATAAATTCTTTATATGAAGAGGTGAAAATGTATCTATTAAACAAAAAAGTCTTGGTTTTTATAACTGGTCTGATTCTTATTATTGTGATCGCTTATTATTTATCAATTTCTTTTAACGACAAAACTGACATCCAAATACCAAAAGAATCAATTCAAATTCAGAAGGACACTACTGAAAAGAAAGATAGTTTAGATTTATTCTTTTCATTCCTCGAGCACTATGAGCTTGAAGAAGGCGATACATTCATCAGCACTCTCAAAAAGACTAACCTTAATAACAGAGAAATCGATCAATTAGTCATAGCTGTAAAAGATGTAATGGAGATAAATCGATTACGAATCGGAACACGTATAGAGATAGTTTCTGACCTTATAAAAGAAGAAAGAACTGTTAAAGAAATTGTAATTTATCCTGATAGCGCAGAAAAAATATCAGTCTTAAGAATAGACGATAAATTTACAGTAAGTAAAGATATAAAAACACTCTACTCAGAAATCATATTTCATGAAATTGAAATAAATAAAAGTATCTACTCATCGCTTAAAAATATTAACGTACCAGACAATATAATTATGTCGTTTGTGCAACTTTTTAGTTTTGATATTGATTTTCAAAGAGATATTAGGAACAAAAATAAAATAAATATTCTATTTGAACAATTTAAAGATAAGGATGGCAGGTTAATCAAAACAGGTTCTATTTTATTTGCAGAAATTATTCTAACAAAAGATAGTTACGAACTTTATAGGTTCGAAGATAATAACTATATTGAATATTTTAATAGCGACGGCAAAAGTGCTACAAAAGCCTTGATGAAAACTCCAATAAATGGCGCAAAATTATCATCCGCTTACGGTATGAGAAAACACCCTATTCTGGGATATAATAAAAAGCACATGGGCGTTGACTTTGCTGCTCCCATAGGGACTCCAATTATGGCTGCTGGAAAAGGACATATTGAATACGTTGGAACCAACGGTGGTGCTGGAAAATATATTCGGATTAAACACTTGAATGGCTATAAGACAAGTTATTCTCATCTCAGTAGTTATGCTTCTGGCATACAAAAAAATGTTCGGGTCAAACAAGGTCAAACTATCGGTTACGTGGGAAGCACAGGATTATCAACAGGTCCACATCTTCATTATGAGGTCATATTTAATGGCAAAAAAATTAATCCGATGAACATGAAACTTCCATCAGGTAAAAAATTAAAAGGGATAAATTTAAAAGACTTTATAATAGAAAGAAACAGGATAAATAATGAGATTTCAAAAATTAAGAATTAGCTTCTTCTATAGCTTTAGCAGGATCTAAAGACTCTACAGGCAAAGTTTTCTCATCTGAGGACGCAGTTTTAGTAGCTTTTCCATCACTGTTACCATTATTTCTATCTTGACGGTCATTTATCAAACGACTGTAGTGCTCGGCATGCTGTAAATAATTTTCAGCGCCTACATGATCTCCCGAAGCAGCGGCATCTTTTGCCAGGACTTTATACTTTTCAAGCACTGTGGAAAGATTTCCTCTTACGCGAGTAGAGCTATTACCATTAACAAAACTATCACCTGAATGTCTATTGTTTGACCTTTTAAAAGGTCTAGTTCTTCTATTTTTCACTTTGAAAATTAATTCCTAAATATAATTGGAAATTTTTTAAATTATTCTTTTAAAAGAATGCTGGTAAATTAGTGTTTACTATTAAAATAATCAAGTTTTTATTTAATTACTTTCAGCAATAATACATCTAGGAATATTTGATAAATCATTTTTTATGGAGACAACCTTAAAGTTATTGTTTTTCAATATCTTAACTATTCCATCGAGTTGATTTATTCCTACTTCTAAGAATAAATATTGCTTCCTTTTCATCTTTTTAGTTAAATTCTGAATTATATTTCTGTAAAAATAAAGTCCTTTCTCATCTGCAAATAATGCTTTTATTGGCTCAAAATTCCTAACGTCTTCCATAATATTATTTTTTTCCTCAGATGGAATATATGGAGGGTTACTTATTACAATATCGAATGAACTGGTATCAAAATTAGAAAAATCTCTCTCTAAAAATTTTAACCTATCTTTATTTAATAAAAATTCTTTATTTATTTCTGAAACCTTAATAGCTTCTTTATCAATTTCGATGCCTATTCCGAAACTTGATACATATTCATTTAACAAGGAAATAATCAAGCACCCAGATCCAGAACCAAGATCTAAAAAATTATAAGATTTTGTTAGATCAGGAAAATACTCAATGACTGATTCAATTAACAATTCACTATCTGATCTTGGAATGAGAACAGAATAATCAACATAAAAATCATTTTTCCAAAATGGTTTGGTATTCGTTATGTAAGCTATTGGCTCTGAATTTTTTCTTCTATTAATTAGTTTTTCAAATTTTTTTAAATCCCTTTCACCTACTATTTTATTATTAGCTAAATTTATTTCCTCATTACTCAATCCAAGCACATGTGATAGAAGTAACTTTTTCTCAGAAATAGAAATAGAATTCTTTTTTGAATACAAAATTTCATCTATTGTTGTCATTTTAGTTACTCTGATCTGCAATAATTAAATTTGAGATTACTTCCTCAAGACCAGATGCATTCAAAATTTGCTCTAGTTTATACAACGTTAAATTAATTCTATGATCTGTAACTCTTCCTTGAGGGAAATTATAAGTCCTAATTCTCTCAGATCTATCCCCTGAACCAATCTGAGATTTTCTCTTATCTGCGATATCATCTTCTTGTTTTTTTCTCTCATGATCGTAAAGTCTTGTTTTTAATACAAGCATAGCTTTTGCTTTATTTTTGTGTTGTGATTTCTCATCCTGCTGTTGTACGACAATTCCTGAAGGCAGATGAGTAATTCTTACTGCACTATCAGTAGTATTTACATGTTGGCCTCCGGCTCCACTTGAGCGAAATACATCAACCCTAATATCTTTTTCGTCAATTTGAATATCTACATCTTCAGCTTCAGGCAATACTACAACACTGGCTGCAGATGTATGAACTCTTCCTTGAGACTCAGTTTCAGGAACCCTTTGGACCCTATGAACACCAGACTCAAACTTCAGTTTTGAATAGACACTCTGCCCTGATATTTTTGCTATAACCTCTTTCATGCCCCCTTTCTCAGAATCAGAAACAGACAAATAATCGACTTTCCAATTTTGATCCTCCGCATATCGCTGGTACATGCGTAATAGTTCATTTGCAAATAACGCCGCTTCATCTCCTCCTGTTCCAGCTCTAATTTCAAGAATTACATCTTTTTGGTCTAATGGATCTTTAGGAATCAACAATTGTTTTAAGGATTCTTCTGATGATTGAAGATTTAATTTTAAACTGCCAATCTCAGATTTTGCAATTTCTATTAAATCGTTATCATTACCGTCTAGAACGGCATTTAAATCTTCATGCTCTTTTAGAAGAGAAAAATAAATATTTATTTGTTCCGCTAAAGGTTTAATTTCTGCGTATTCCTTTGAAATTGACACATATTTTTCTTTATCATTTACTGCAGTCGAAAGTTCTTTTTCTAAAGAATTAAATTTATTCAATATTTTATCTAATTCGTCTCGCTTAATCATTTATTGTTCTAACTTTTTGCTCAACAAGCTCAACTACATGGTCAACAATTTCAGGATTGGTAATTTTATGATCTGCAACACCTGACAAATAAATCATATTATTACCCTTACCTCCTCCAGTAAGACCAATGTCACTTTTGAGTGCCTCCCCTGGACCGTTAACAACACATCCAATGATTGAAAGTGTGAGAGGTGTTTTTATATGTGCAAGTCTTTGTTCTAACTTTTTGACTGTTTCAATTACTGGGAAAGCTTGTCTCGCACATGAAGGACAAGAGATAATCTTTATTCCTCTTGAACCTAAATCTAAACTTTTTAATATTTCATAACCAACTTTTATTTCTTCTACTGGATCAGCAGTAAGTGATACTCTTATAGTATCTCCAATGCCTTTTGATAAAAGATTACCAATGCTTATTGAGGATTTAATTGAACCAGATAAATAAGTGCCTGCCTCGGTTAACCCAACATGAAATGGATAGTCACATAATTGAGCAAGCTTTTCGTATGATTCAATGGTTATAAATACATCAGAAGCTTTAACACTTATTTTAAAGTTTTCAAAATTATTATCTTCCAATAACTTTATATTTTCTAACGCACTTTCAACTAATGCATCTGAGCATGGTTCCTTGTATTTCATTAGTATTTTTTCATCTATTGATCCTGCATTAACTCCTACTCTCATACTAATATTGTTTTGCTTTGCAGCCTCAATCACTTCAATAATTTTTTCTTTTCCAATGTTTCCAGGATTCACTCTCAAACAGGCTGCACCAGCTTCCGCCGCTTCTATGGCACGTTTATAATGAAAGTGTATATCTGCAACGATCGGAATACTTGATTGATTTACTACCTCTTTAAGAGACTCAGTAGACCCTTTATCTGGACAGGAAACCCTAACAATGTCAGCACCTTCTTCAACCAGTGAGTTGATTTGAGAGACTGTAGCATCAATATCCGTAGTTAAAGTATTGGTCATTGATTGAACTGTGATTTTCGCATCTCCACCAACTTGTACGTTACCAACATTAATCATTTTAGTCTTACGTCTGACTATAGTATGTTTAAAATCTTCCCTCACAATGAAACCTTATTAATATTTTTAAATTATATTATATTTTATCTAGATTAAATACACTGTGTAGCGCATTTACAGCTGCCTCTGTTTTATTTCTATCAATTAAGACACTAATTTTAATTTCTGAAGTAGATATGACCTCAATATTAATATTATTATCAGAGAGACACTCAAACATTTTTGCTGCTATTCCAGGCTGATTTCTCATACCTGAACCAATTATTGAAACTTTTGATAAGTTTTGTTCATCCAATACTTTAGAAAAAACTATTCTTTCTTTGAGCTTCACAAGTACACCTAGTGACTTCTTTAAATCAATCATCGGGACTGTGAAAGTAATATTAGTCATTTTTCTTTCAATAAAATTATTCTGGACAATCATGTCAACATTTACTGATGAACCAGCCAATTCTTTGAATATTTCTGCTGCAACTCCTGGCTTATCTTCTACATCTATAATAGTTATTTTTGCCTCATCTTTAGAGTAAGCAACTCCTGTAACCGCACGAGTTTCATTCGATACAT